>JAKPOE010000266.1 GCA_029548025.1 Spirochaetota bacterium | reverse complement strand
TGGAGAAATAACTATGCATGAACATATACAACAAAGGATTCAGTCCATAATTCAGAATGTTGAGCAGTTGCCATCGTTGCCAGATGTTGTAAGCAAGATCATAAATATGGTAAATGATCCAGATGTTTCGTTTAAACATGTAGCTGATGAGATAGCCAAAGACCAGGCAATTACTGCCAATATATTAAAGCTTTGCAATTCAGCATATTTTAGTAAAGGCAAGGAGATTTCATCTATTGATCGTGCCATTGTCATTCTTGGTTTGAAAGAGGTTAAGGATATTGTAGTGATAGCAACAACAAAATCAGTGCTGAATAAAGTGATTGTTGGCTATGATCTGGCACGGGGCGAGTTATGGAAACATGGAGTTGCTGTTGCTATGCTTGCAAAAAAAATTGCCACAGAATGTAATCAAAAAGCAATTGCTGATATAGCATTTACAGGTGGTATCATACACGATGTTGGAAAAACAGTACTTGCACTTTTTGTTCAAAGTACCTTTAAGGAGATACTCAATACTGTGACAGAGAAATCCATTACATTCCAGGAAGCTGAGAAGGTAGTCATGGGTTTTGATCACCAGCAGATTGGTGAGCAGGTTGCAATAAAGTGGAAGTTCCCCATGGTTTTGCAATCTATTGTACGGTATCACCATGAACCCATGAATGCACCTGATGATCATAAAATGATAGTATCAATAGTTCATGTTGCCAATACGCTGTGTCTAATGGCGGGGATTGGGATTGGTAGTGATGGTTTATATCATGAGTTAAATTATGATGCAATTAAGCTGTTATCACTCAAAGATTCCGAATTAGAAAAACTTTTTGCTGATATCCCTGAGTTGATGATGAAAGCTAAGGACATCCTGTAGGGTATCAGGTATGTATGTCATAAAACCCTGCCCCAACTGTGGAGCAAAATTGCGTTTCCCGATTAATTCCGGTACTGTAAAAGTTACCTGCAAATGCGGATATTCGTTTATTGCTAATCCTGATAATCCCCGGCTCTATTCGGATGCAGTATTTGATCTGTGGTATGATAGTAAACCAAAACCAAAAGCATCCCAAACCAGTATAATAAGCAGGGTCATTGAAAAATTGTATTCGTACTGGTACACAATCCTGAACTTTAGATTGCTGCCTACAAAAACGCAACGAACAATTATCGTAATTATTATAATTATAATTCTTCTTGTTATGGCACTTTTTTATTTACTCTTTTCATCACCACCACAGCCTCCTTCAGGTGGGATTACGGTATGATGTACATTAATGATCCGGGGCCATACCATAGTAATACATTAACAACATTGGGATGGGAACTAACCGTTTGTAACATGCTCTATCCTGAAAATAGTCCCTGCCGTGCTGTGACCAAGCACAATGCATCGTTTGGTGACACATTATATTATTTTTTGAGTGACCACATCAATTTTCAGGATATCCATGCAATCATGGAGGTGGGTGGTGGCTACGGATTTTTAATGAAAGATTTTATAAAGCATTGTAATGCTGCCCGTGTCACCATGGTGGATATATCTCCGGTGATGCTTGCTGAACAAAAGAAAAATTTAGATGGTGATATCACATGTATACAATCAGATTTTTTAAAACTTGATGATGCAATCGTAGCAAGTAACGAACTTATACTGTGTAATGAAGCTATAGGTGATTTTATCACACTGGTGAATGTTACCAAATCAACTATCGCTCATAGTGATGTACCGGTATTACGGGAATGCAACCGATTGATACATGAATATTCACTGACAAGTGATGAGGAAATTTTTAATTTTAATTTAGGTGCGCTCCTTGCTATGGAAAAGATGTGCAGGACCGGGGTAAAAGCTATCTATGTCAGTGAACATAGCTGTGAATCTATGGCATATGGTGAATTTAAAGATTGTATTGACGTTACTCCAACAAATAATCCGCAGCAAATAAACCTCTATGGGCACAGCGAGTATACCATCAAATTTTCACATCTGGTAGCAATAGCAAAGCGGTGGGGGTATACAATCTATAGAGGCGTGTATAATACGCTATTTCAATGCGCTATGACACCTCAATTGCGATTTATTCTTAACAGTACAGTCAATAGCAGGGATGAGCATGAAATCTTGCGACAGTTTATGGGGGATATGTTTACCTACGAATATATTGTATGTTTGCGATAGTTACTGTGTAGTTATTTTATATCAGTAGTTTTTTATGTGATTTTATTGAGGATATTGCTATATATTCTAATAGTGATAATATAAACACATTATATAGCAGGCTATTTATTGGGGTACTGGACGAATTGATTCAACTATTATCTTTTATAATACGATAATTATAGTGTGGTAAAAAGCTCTGAAAGTGATAGTGTATGGTATATTCATTTGATAAAGATAAAACAGGATATTTTCTTAAAATTGAGGGTGATCTTGACCTGTACTCTTCTTACAATTTAAAAGAAGATATTAAGGCTATATTTTTAAAGGAACCTGAAAATATAATTATTGATCTATCGCATTTAAATTACATAGATTCAGCAGGAATTGGTTTTTTAATTGATTTAAAGAAAAATGCCACTCAGAATAATAAGCTATGCGATTTTAAAAACATCCCATCTGATATTTTAAAGTTATTCCACTCCATACGTGTCGATGTTATTCTTCATATAAAATAGACTATTTTTTATTATTAAATCAATTTTGTTACAATTTGGTTAATAGATTGGTCGCTACTATTTTGAATAGTAATAGTTGACAAAAAAATTGTACACCATAACCGTTACTCACAATAGTTTTATAATCCTTTAATACTAGAAAGGAAGCATTATGAAGGTACATGAGTTAAAGCATAAAGCCCTTGAAAAGTGGATTCAGGATGCATCAAATTTGATGAAACCAGATGATGTTTATGTGTGTGATGGAAGCAAGGGCGAATATGACAGGTTGGCACAGCAAATGGTTGATGAAGGTTTGGCAGTACAGTTAAATCAAAAAAAACGGGCAAACTGTTTACTTTTTAGATCTGATCCAAGCGATGTAGCCAGGGTGGAAAACAGGACGTTCATTGCATCAAAAACGCAGGAAGCTGCTGGCCCAACTAATAACTGGATTGATCCGGTAGAATTAAAACAAACAATGACTGATCTTTACCGTGGATGTATGCGTGGAAGAACCATGTATGTCATCCCGTTTTCAATGGGCCCCGTTGGCTCATCCATTGCAAAAATTGGAGTAGAGATTACTGATTCGCCATATGTCGTTATTAATATGCATATTATGACGCGTGTTGGCAGTAAGGTGCTTGATGTTCTGGGAACTGAAGGGGAGTTTGTTCCGTGCTGGCATTCAGTTGGGAAACCATTAACAAAGGGAGAAAGTGATAATGGTAAATGGCCATGCGCTCCATTAGAAAAAAAGTATATCTCGCATTTTCCTGAAACACGTGAGATCTGGTCTTATGGCTCAGGGTATGGTGGCAACGCGTTGTTAGGGAAAAAGTGTTTGGCTTTGCGCATTGCTTCGGTCATGGCACGCGATGAAGGGTGGCTTGCCGAGCATATGCTGATATTAAAAATTACCAATCCTGAAGGAAAGGCAAAATATATAGCAGGAGCATTTCCATCGGCATGTGGTAAAACCAATCTTGCTATGCTTATACCAACCATTCCCGGGTGGAAGGTAGAAACCGTTGGGGACGATATCGCATGGCTTAAATTTGGGTCTGATGGAAAGTTGTATGCGATTAATCCTGAAGCAGGATTTTTTGGTGTTGCACCAGGAACTTCTGAAGAATCAAACTATAATGCAATGAAGACAATAGAAAAGAATACAATATTTACTAATGTTGCATTAACTGAAGATTTTAATGTGTGGTGGGAAGGTATAGGATATGAACCCAAGGGCAAACTAATTGACTGGCTTGGGAATGAATGGATATATGATAAAAACAATAAAGATCAAAAACCTGCTGCTCATCCTAATTCACGATTTACCACCCCAGCAAACCAATGCCCATCCATCGCAAAAGAATGGGAAGATCC
>JAKPOE010000263.1 GCA_029548025.1 Spirochaetota bacterium | reverse complement strand
TTACGGGTAACCTATGATTTTAAAAAACTTCCCGATGAATTCAGCCTTTCACGAGAAAAAAATATACTGGAATATGCATTTTACAAATATAGACCGCTGCTGCAAAAAGCCGATGAATTGATACAAAAACGTAAAGTACGTGATGCCCTGAATTATTACAAGGTAGTGATGCAACAGAACATACCGCCCGAATTTAAATCCATGATACGTAAAAATATTGCTGACCTTAATGAATATTTAGAGAAATATCTTACATCTGATTAGGCATATGGCTAATGTGTATTCTTCATATTGCCTGTCTTCACTATTGATGTTACTATTGATACCACTTTTTGTGTAAACCACCATGTGGTTTCATTGCCTGTAAATCATAATCACAATGTATCATTTTTTTATTGACTTTACCCATATATTCCTTGTATCTTTATAGTGAGGTGCAGTACAATGATAGAACACGTGCAATCAAATAGTGTAAAACCTGTAGGAGGACAGTTTCATAAACAAAAACCTTCTATTATAACAAGCAATACTGATGTCCTTGCCCCTATGAAACGTTTTAAGAAGGATCTCCCCATCCCAAAAATGGGGGCAACCGCCAGCAGTTCTATGCAAAAAGTTCTCATAAACCAGAAGGAATTTTACTCGCACCGTGGTCAGGTATACGAACAGCTACGCAATCCGCGTGCTGCGATTGCATCATATCAGAAAGCTACCTACTATGAACCATCTGACACCAACCTATCCTCTCATATCATAAAGCTAAAGGTTAAAAGCCTTACCAACCTTAAAGCATAACCTTTGTACTGGTTGAAGTGAGTGCTACAATCAATGATAGGCATGGATAATGTATAAAAAATTACATGGCAGATTCTTTTCATTGTTAACCCTTAAAAATTCTTGATATTATTTTCCATAATTCCGATTTTACCATAAGGGATTTATGATAATAATTTTTTTGTTTACTTTTAGCAATAGTATACTATGCTATGATTACAGTACTTCAAATCAAACATTGATGGCAACACATGGTGCAGGAACAATTTAAAGTTGTAAACTACCTTGCAAATTCTTTTATCGTTGTTGAAGGCAAACGTAATGCTGATAATTTTTATATAATACGGCAGGGGAAAGTTAAAATTGTTAAGGAAAATCCAGTAGCTCAGGAATCAAATCAGCTACTTGGACCTGGTGATTTTTTTGGTGTTATTCCCTGTATGAGCGGTCATGCCCATATTGAAGGCGCTGTTGCCATGACCAATGTATCACTGATTTCAGTACAGCGAGATCAATTTGGCATCCTCATA
>JAKPOE010000258.1 GCA_029548025.1 Spirochaetota bacterium | reverse complement strand
AATAGTTGAAAAGGCTATTGACTGCCGTGAATTTGAAGTGTCGGTGATGGGGAATGAAGAACCTGTTGCATCGGTTGTTGGGGAGATTATACCACAGCATGAATATTATTCATACAAAGCAAAATATCTTGAAAAGGATGGTGCAACATTAGCTATACCGGCAACCATAAGTAAAAGTTTGGAACATAATTTACAAAAAGCAGCCTGTATCATCTTTTCATTATTAGAATGCGAAGGGCTCGCACGGGTTGATTTTTTTGTAGAAAAGCAAACAAATATTCTATACTTTAACGAAATAAATACATTACCTGGATTTACCAGTATCAGTATGTATCCAAAACTGTGGGATTGCTCAGGCATCTCCTATACCAAACTCATTGATACGCTTATCCATTATGCACTAAAGCGTCACCGCAGAAGGAAAAAGATGGTGGGAGCATTCCTCAGGTTAAACAAATAATCATGCATAACCACTAATGCCATGAACTATCGCACAAAAAAAATAAAAGGACTTTATGTCGATACTGTGTTATTTGATATGGATGGTGTGATTGTTGATTCCATGTATGCGCACGCCCGATGCTGGATACAGGTATTTGAAGAACATGGCGTTCATCTGGACGCAATTGATATTTTAAAACGTGAAGGCATGTCGGGACTTGAATCGATAGCTGATATTTTTATTGATAAAGGTTTTTCATTACCACCCGATACTATTTTGAAAAATCTTCAAAAGAAAAAATTGTCACTTTTTTCAAACTACCCCATTGAGGTATTCCCGCAAATATATACTATTTTTCCTTTTCTTAAATCAAAAGGCAAAAACATAGGAATTGTTACCGGTTCATTCCGGTATTTGGTGGAACAATTAATGCCGCAGCAGCTTTTACAGCACGTTGATGTTATTATCAGCGTTGATGATGTGAAAAGAGGCAAACCATATCCTGATCCCTATGTGAAAGCACTGGAAAAATTAGATGTTAGCAACGATAGTACTATAGTAATTGAGAATGCACCGATGGGTATACAGGCTGCTAAAGCAGCAGGATTATACTGCGTTGCCATTACCACTACATTAGATTCGTCTTTTCTAAAGTGTGCTGATGCTATCCTCCGTGACCACAATGAACTGATAGTTTTTTTAATGAACTGGTGCTCCTCGTGAAGTGTGTTTTTTCATTGACAGGTGTGTAAATATACCTATAGTTGCGTTAATGGTGTTTACAGATGTTAAAAATTTATAAATAATAACTGTGGGTGTAATATGAGTGTTGCATGGATTCCTAACACATTGACACTGGGCAATTTAGTTTTAGGCTTTATTGCAATAATTTTTGCAAGCATGAACATTCCTCACCATTTAACTATTGCAGGCGTATTGATTTTAGGTGCTGCTTTACTGGATGGATTAGACGGACAGGTAGCACGGATGCTGGGTGTTGCAAGCAAGTTAGGACAGGAATTGGATTCACTGGCAGATTGTGTTACATTTGGCATCGCTCCAGGATATTTAGCATTTAAAGGCTATCTACAGGGAACATGGATTTATATCCTTGATAAACCTATTGATATTGGTATCTTCATTGCAGCAATTTTCCCTGTATGTGCAGCATACAGGCTGGCGCGTTTTAATGTGCAGCATGTCCCCAACGCTTTTGATGGATTGCCATCTCCTATAGCAGGTATTATTGTGGCGTTAGTGCCATTATGTTTTATAAATATTATTATTCCCAAACTTTTATTTATCATTGGTTTTGTTCTTGTTGCTCTGCTCATGGTATCGACAGTGCGATATGCAAAGCCTCAGTCGTTTATATTGCAGAAGATTACGGGTATAAAATTATTATTGTTTATATTAATCTTAATTGCGCTCATTTTTATGTTTAAACAATGGGTGATAATGGTTATCATTGCGCTTTACATCTTATCAGGATTATTAAGTTTTATTATTCAATTGATACAGGATTACCGATATTAGGTCTTGAAGTGCAATGGATTATTAAAAGATAAGTGACGGTTGTGATAGTTTCCCTCGCCTTGCGAAGGAGAGATTGGGGGTGAGGTTAATAATCATACAAAATTATATAATTTGTTATTTTGCAGCATCAATCGTAGGCGATGTCCCTTCTTTTCTAAGGTATTTTAAGTAATGATTGCGCTTTTCCATTGAATGAAGCGGTTTATACCATAAACCAATCCCATAGTAACTATGTGGCAAGTGATTTTTACAGATAATTTTTGAAAAATTTTATTAAAATCCTCAAAAATTTTTGTTTCCGATGATTTAATATCATATTTTTAAATAAAAAGCCATAAATGCTGGTAATTATTTTTAGATAATTATATTTAATATTGGTAGAAAAATATTTTTTTGCTATATTAATGGTTGTTAGCACTCTTTTTATTGAGTGCTAACACAATTTTTTTATCTTTTATTCCAATAATAAAATTATTGTAAAAAAGAATGATTGTTTATTTTTTAAGTATCTAATTATTACATTAAAATCAAGGATAAGGAGGAACACTGTGGGAATCAAACCATTAGGAGATCGAGTTCTCATTGAAGTGACGGAAGAAGAACTTCCAAAACAGGGGAGTCTTTACATCCCTGATACAGCAAAGGAAAAGCCACAGCAGGGGAAGGTGCTGGCTGTTGGTAAAGGTCGTTATGAGGATGGAAAATGGGTTCCATTGGATGTTAAAACGGGTGATACTGTATTGTTTGGTAAGTATGCAGGTACAGAGGTTAAGTATGGTGGCAAGGAATATTTGATTGTTCGCGAAAATGATATTTTAGCTATCCTGGATTAAATTACAAAATCGTAGAAAAGGAAGGTGAAAGACATGGCAAAGATTTTACAATACAATGATGAAGCAAGGCGATCAATCTATCAGGGTGTAATAAAATTATCAGATGCAGTAAAAGTAACTCTTGGTCCCCGTGGTAGAAATGTTGTCATCGATAAAAAATTTGGCTCACCAACTATCACCAAAGATGGTGTAACAGTGGCAAAAGAAATTGAGCTGGAAGATCCATTTGAAAATATGGGTGCTCAGTTAGTAAAAGAAGTTGCTACAAAGACCAATGATGTGGCGGGTGATGGCACTACAACAGCAACTATTCTTGCAGCTGCTATCTATCATGAATCATTAAAAAATGTTACTGCTGGCGCAAATCCCATGAGTTTAAAACGGGGCATTGATAAGGCTGTAGAAGTAGCAGTAAAATTTATTGGCGATACAGCTCGTGAAATTAAGGATAAAAAAGAGATCGCTCAGGTTGCAGCTATTTCTGCTAATAATGACATGGAAATAGGCGAGCTTATTGCTGAGGCAATGGATAAAGTTGGTAAAGATGGTGTTATCACCGTTGAAGAAGCTAAATCTATTGAAACACATCTAGAAGTTGTTGAAGGTATGCAATTTGATAGGGGTTATATTTCTCCCTATATGGTAACCGACCCTGAGAATATGGAAGCAGTACTGGAGGATGCATTTATCCTTATCAATGAAAAGAAGATTTCTACAATGAAAGATCTTCTCCCTATACTGGAAAAAGTTGCACAGGCTGGCAAACCCCTTCTTATCATTGCTGAAGATGTAGAAGGTGAAGCTCTTGCTACAATTGTTGTGAACACATTGCGCAAGGTTATACAGTGCGTAGCAGTAAAAGCCCCTGGATTTGGTGACCGCAGAAAGGCAATGCTGGAAGATATTGCTAT
>JAKPOE010000213.1 GCA_029548025.1 Spirochaetota bacterium | reverse complement strand
TAGAAAAAGTAACAAAAAACCATTGTGAGATAGCAAAAAATAGATTGTTGTGAAAATGGACTGTGATATTTATTGATACCATCTATACCATTGGCTGGCTTGATGGCAGCCATGGTGCTGCACATTCACCAACCACGGAATGAAATAATGTGTAGCCGATAGTTATTCTCAACGATAGTACCGGTGATGAGTTTGGTTAAAGCAAAGAATCTCTTCATGATATGTCGTTAAAAACAGAGATTCTTCGGGTTTGCGTGCCTCAGAATGACAGTGTGGAAGAGGTTCTTCAATTGCTTGACTCCATTGGCATGACTCAGAATCTTATTTTCGGAAAAGTTTTATGCACTAAATTATTTAATGATTATCAACGTAGCGGGATAATGTAATAGAAGGCAACGTAAACTTGTTGTGTTACTCAATACAGGATTACCCATGTATGCTGGTAATCCCTTACATTTTTGTTTCTACTTAAAATGGGATTCTGATCAATAATTGTAATATGTTATCAACCGGTGGTTTTTAATGACATTTTTTTCTGAAAATATTTCAACGGCATTCGCTATTCGATGAACTATAAAATATCTAAATGTTATATGCAGCTGTTTCAGATGTTTCATAATGCTTCGTCGATCAATAAATTGCAAATCGTATTTGATTGTAAGCCTTGATTTGGCATAATGAATTTCATCTATGCCTAAAAAACTTTTCAGATGTAAAATCTGTTCATCGGTTAACGGTTGTTTACAATGTATTGTATATATTCTTTTCGTTGATTTCATGGGTAACCTCTTAAACTTAAATTTTACTTGTGCTATCGCTCATACTAATACTATAGTGAAAAAAGTATAGCATTGGTTACAAAAAATATTTAAGAAATTTATAAATTACTGCTATTTTTTAGGTGATTATGACAATACATCACATTGATGCTGCAACCTTTAATGATGATGAGCTTGTGGCTAACAAAAGGGGCAAAAAAATCTTTGTTATCTTTTCAACTTTTGGCGAGCGTGAAGCCGGGCTTATTTATCAAAAAATTTCCCTTATTGATACACTAAAATGTGTTGATGCAATATTTTTATCACACCGGCGCGTTGATGAGCATAAAGAAGAAATCACCGAGCTGAAAGCAAAACAGGCTTCGGATAAAACCACTATTATTGTGTGCAATACAGTGCAGGTACCTGATATGGGTAATGAAAAGGGAAAGGGTGCTGATATGCGGCGGGCGCTATACCATATCATTACTCACTACAAACCTGTTTTGCAGGATACCATCATAGTATTTTTAGATGCAGATGTTATACCACAGTATTTTGGCTTGCATTTTGTCTTAGGGCTGGCAGGAGCGGTGTTGCAGGGATTTGATTTTGCCAAGGCAAGTTTCTGGAGGGAGATGGGCAGGGTTAAAAAATATGTAGCACAACCGCTATTTTCGGCGATAGTTCATGAAGATTTGCTTGATTTGCGCACATTAGCCT
>JAKPOE010000212.1 GCA_029548025.1 Spirochaetota bacterium | reverse complement strand
TTGTTTTTTCCTTTGATTCTTTTTTGTGATAGTTATCTGATAAATCTTTTAAATAAGAAATAGGTATGTGCAATGTCTTGGACATAATTTGATTGGTCAGCTCTTCAACAATAGCAAAATCATCATCTGAAAGATGTTTTAATTTTCGCCTGCGATATTTCTGCAGCTCTTCATTCCTGATGGTTGAAAAGGTTTCCTGAATTGACACAATCAACGGAACTATCTCCAGACTCTGGTACCAGTGCAAAAAATCCTCTGCATCAGCATCAATAAGTTCCATGGCAAGTTTTGTTTCATGTATTCTATTTTTTAAATTTTCATCAGCTATGGATTTTAGATTATCAATATTGTACAAAAAGACATCATGAATGGTGCTCACCGCCGGCTCAATATTGCGTGGAACGGCGATATCAATTAAAAATAGTGGCTGGCTACGTTTTTTTATATGCTCTGTAATCATATCTCTGGTTAAAATATATTCATGTGATCCTGTTGAGGTTATTATTATATCAACTTCTGGTATCACATCAATAATTTCTGATAACGGGATAATGGTAGCATCACGATTTATTTCGGTGGCTATACGCTGGGCATTGTGCAGTGACCTGTTGGCTAAAATAACAGTTCCAATCTTAAACTTGGTTAAATATTTTAATATAAGCTCACTCATCTCACCTGCGCCAACTAAAAGCACCGAGCTTGATGCAAGGTCATCAAATATTTTTCGTGCCAGCTCAACAGCAATAAATGCAATTGATAGGGGATTGCGGGCAATCTCAGTTTGTGTGCGAATACGTTTTGCTGTTCGGAAAGCCTGGTGAAACAGCTTATTTAAGATAGGACCTGTTGTTTTATGAACAGCAGCCCAGCGATACCAATTTTTAACCTGTCCAACTATCTCGTTTTCGCCAATGACCATTGAGTCCAATGAAGAAGCAACGCACAATAAGTGTCGGATGACGTCCTTATGAAATTTTTTGTAAAGCACTGGTTCAAACTGCTCACGTTTTAAACCAGCAAATTGCTCTAAAAGTTGTACAACTGATTGCATTGCCTCTTCAATCTGTGAAGAAACAAAATATAGCTCCATACGATTGCATGTGGCAATATATACCATCTCATCAATATTATTTTTTTTAGCATTGTCAACAAATGATTCAAGTACGGCTGTATCAAATGCAAAACACTCCCTTGTCTCAACCGATGCGGTCTTATGGCTCATGCCAACCATGCCAATTTGTTGTGTACATTCTGCCATGCTGCTTACCTGAAACTGTGAAATCCTGTCGTTATGACAACATTGGTAGCAATAAATAAAACAATAACAATCACAAATGCAACTATTGTTATTATGCTCACATAAAAGTTACTGGTAATTTTAGAATGTGCTATAATCCATACAATTAATAATATACACCACACGGCATACATCAAAATCTCTTTCGGGCTGCCCAATGAAATATTATGGTATACTTCAAAAAGCATAATAATCCCTATTGCTATCCCCGCGCTGAAAAAGGCCAGCGAATGTGCTAATGAAAAATTGGTAAGCCTGTTGAGTACACCAAGGCTTGGAAAACGATAAATAAATTTCATGGATGATTTTTTCTGCAATTGCCATGATACTACTAAATATAAAACAGCAGAAGCAAATGCTATAAAGAATAAAACCTCGCCAAGCAATGATAAAACAATATGGATGAGCATCAGATTATGATTGGGTTCAATAGCCATAAACCTGTTTGAACCATAAAACAGTAACGAAATGCCATAAATAACGGTAATGAGGGGCGTAATAATTGCGCTTAGTGCTCTAAAATCGTCTTTCCACCTTGAAATGCTCATAAAAAGAAGCAATAGAGATAAAAAAACAACAATAAGATAAAAGAAGGTAAAAATATTAATTTTATAAGCGTGAGCGATAGTTTTATATAAAAAACAACCCTGGAAAAATAAAAGAATTATAGCAACGATAATGGCAACTTTTGTTACTCGTATGTATGACGAAGCATCCCTGTGTATTGAAAGGATACTATAAACAGAAGTAATGATAAATGTAAAAAATGTCAGGTAAACCAGTAGCGTCATACAGCCTCACTATGTTACTTTCAATATATATCGTTTTTATAACAATTCATAAATATTGTCATTGCACGATAGTGTCAAGCAATAATGGGCATTCCTGAACACTATGCAATAGTAATCATCTATACAAACTATCTGTCATATTAGGATGTTATTGCATCATTACATGGTATGCAAAGTGCTTTGTCCTGTTATAAGATAGTATAATTTTATGTCATTTTTTTACTAAATTGGCAAAAATATATTTGACTCTTTTATCTATTTTATTTACTATTATTAGTGAGGCTACTCATTGAGTAGTTACCTTCCAACATAATCCGCTAATGATATTGACGATTCCTCACAAGAGGGGTCGTCATTTTTTTTACATTTCTTCTTTATTTACTATACCTATGTTATTCATACAATGCTTTATACTAACTAACCATGTGCCGCAATGGATTTTATTCAAATTAAATATTGACAAAATTATCCACAGGAAGTCTAATCTTATTAATGTTAATGGGTGATATCTATGCCAATGAAAGACATCATAATATTTACATCTGATGAGGAAAAGCTTGTTGAACATATTGTGCAGGCAATAGAAAGTAAATATCAAACTGAATATATTCTCATTGAAAAACATAAAGAGGCATTGCGCAGTTTAGCAACATCAATTTCGTTATATCCTTCGCTCCTTGATTCGCAACGTCTTCAAAATCAAAAACGCACCGTGCAAAGTTTGCTTGATACCCTGTGTTCACGTTCCATGCCTGATATGATTTTACATATACCAACCAAAGCTATACTGGGGAGGGCGTTCACCATAGCCAAGATCAATTTTTTTATCATGCTATGGTACATTGCGCGTGATAAGGATGAATATACAGCATTTGTAGAAGCGCTATTATTATGTATAGCTTCCAATGTATTTATGCTCACAGCCGAGGAGGTGTACACTTCTATAATTGAAGATGATGCACTTGATAAAATCATACGACACAATGCAGTGTATCTTTTAGCGCGTACATGGGAGCACAGGCTTGATTATGGAGTTGCCGAATTTGCGCCCATTTTGTTAAATTTATGGAAAGCACGTGAACGCCTTATCCCAAATTTTGGTACTATGATGGGCTTTTCTGAATTATGTATGCTTTCAGAACACACCTCGTCATTATGGCTTGATTTTTTACAGCGTGATGCTATTATGGAAGATGAGGTATATGCACTTGAAGAATTTATATTTGACCTTACTTATGAAGAGATAGCTTTTGTGCGAGATTATCTTGAAAAGAATAGTAAAACTACTGTAATGCGAGAAGAATTGCCATCAATCTTAGAGAAAACACATATACCTGAATATAGTGGGCAGGACCCCCGCGAGCTTTACCGTTCATTCAGAGATCGCAAGATTAATTCCAGGTTCAGAGCACGATCAAAATTAAATGGTCCTAAAAAAACGCTTGAAGAATATCTCATGTGCTTTTTATTATCTTCTAAAACAGTGGTTGAATATTAAGCAATAGCAAGGAGTATTATACAGGGAAAGGTATGTTTGATATTTATGGTTCATATGAATATAACCCATCCATATTTGATAATATGCAGATGGAGATAAATGATATTGATGATGATATATCAAGTGATATTGAAAATCTGCTGGCAAACCGGTTTGATTCATTATACCTTAAAGATATCTATAAAAAAAATAATATCTGTATAGATATTATTTACCCCCGCGTTCAGTATGGTCATCACAGGGTGTTGTTAAAATCACCGGATTATATACGGTTTCTTTTGTCATTATATCCATTTTCCAGTGATCTTGAAAACCTGCAAAAGATTGTTTTGCGCCCACGGCATATTATATTGGGCAATGTTGAGCTCATGGCTTTGTATCTGCAACAAAAAAAAATACTGGTAGTATACCTGCATCATCCTCATTTCTATTCACTAAAGACATCACGGTTTGCCCAGTTTTCCGAATTAACACCCATGATACATATGCTGCAGGGTAAAATAATGAAAACAAACATGCATGAAAATGATCCCTATCTTATACCACCATTGTGGTATATGGTATCAATTATTGAATCATCATCTGAAAATAAAGTTGATAAATTTTTGTTGCGGTGCGATAGTTCTTCGAAATTGCGGGCAGTACTGGATGAGATATCCTTCTTCTACGGGCGTCATGGATATTAAACACCATGATAGATTACCATGTACATACCTATCTGTGCGATCACGCATCAGGTACGCCCGGTGATTATATTGAAAAAGCGTTGGAAGCCAGGCTCTTTGAAATTGGTTTTTCTGATCATGCACCGTTGCCTGAACATTTGCGGAATGATATTACCATGGAACCTGAAGAAACCGAGATGTACTGCTCAATGCTTGAAGATGTAAAGGATAAATATCCCATAGCAGTGAAAATAGGTTTTGAGGTTGACTATCCGCTTCACCCAACATTTGATACCCATTATTTTCATGATAATCGCATTGACTATATGATTGGTTCATGTCATTTTATTGATGGCTGGGCTTTTGATCATCCCCTGTTTGTAGATGAATACAATAAGCGGGATATCAATCAGGTTTATCGTGATTACTATAGTATTGTTTTTGACATGGTCAATTCAGGGCTTTTTGATATAATTGGCCATTTTGATCTTGTAAAAAAGTTTGGTTACAGGGCAACTGTTGATCTAACCGATCATATTCTTCCCATTGTAAAGCTTGCAGGAAAACAGGCAACAGCCATTGAAATAAATACGTCAGGGTTACGCAAACCGGTGAAGGAAATTTATCCGTCGTATGACATTATGAAGCTTATGTTTGAAAACAATGTTCCCATTACACTGGGTTCAGATGCTCATGCACCTGAGGAGGTTGCCTATAATTTTTATGATGCCCTGCTTTTGATAAAGCGGGCGGGGTACAAAAAAATTGCAGGATACAGTAAACGAAAGCAATATTCGATAATACTATGATAACATTAAAGAAGGACACAAATAATATCTACAGGGTTTATGGACTGTGCAATTTGCAGGCAGGTGTTATCGCAAAAGCTGTCAATACTATAGATTATTCTGATACTGACAATAACGTCCGCTTTAAAGAGAAATTACTTATCTATAAAGCTACAGGGATATTGCCCGAACATATTGTTATGCTTGACCAGGTTCATGGCAGCAGTATCATTGAGATGAACTATCGCCCACAAAAGAATGACCCCTTTGTTACACAAGCTGATGGTTTTGTTACCATGGTACATGGATTGTGCCTTGTTATACGAACGGCTGATTGCGTTCCGGTTATACTGTATGATTCGGCAAAAGGTATTCTGGCAGCGTTGCATTCCGGCTGGCGCGGATGTATGCAAAATATTACTGCTGAAGGGATAAAAAAATTATATCAAAAAGGTTCTTCACCTGCTTCAGTCCATGTTATGATACTGCCGTCAATAAGCCGTGATGCGTATGAGGTTGGGGATGATGTTGCTTCCCAATTTAACGGGTATATACTTAACAAAAATGGCAGGTGCTATTTAGATATGTGGAATCATATTGCTGACACCGCAATGAAAAACAAAATTCCGTGCAACAATATATATGTAACGGGGATATGCACGTTCCAAAACAATACAGAATTTTTTTCATACAGGAAAGGAGATAAAGGTAGAAATTTAAATTTTGTATATTTATCATAGCAATAGTTAATTTTTAGCCTGTGAAAATAAATATAAACCTGCATTGTAATAAATACAATGCCAATTTATTCAGAGATTGTGATATGGGATATTGCTTTTTACAAGAGCATTTATATATGGTTAATTTTTTTAAAAAAACTGAATAAAAGCTTGCATTTTTTAAAAAAAATAAAATATTATATTAATAAGTAGTCAGGAGGAAAGTATGGAAAAGCTTCAACTGTCAAAACTTCTTGATACGCATAATCACAATAAAACATTAGATGAAATAAAGTCATTATATAGAAAATATTATAGTGAATTTGCAATAATTGAAGATCTTTTTTTTATTGTTAAAGATTTATTTTATGGCGAATTTCCTGGTTACCAGAAATGTAATACTCAATATCATGATTTTCAGCATACCGTTGATGCAACATTAGCAGCAATGCGGCTGTTAGATGGATATAATATTAAATGTAAGATAATACCAGAAGATATTGCATATTGCCTTATTATTGCTGCTCTTTTACATGATACCGGGTACATCCAGGAAGATTGGGATACCGAAGGAACAGGAGCAAAATATACTGCGGTACATGTAGGGCGCAGTGTTGAATTTTTACGGAAACACTATACAAAATTTCAAATAGCTGAAAAGTATATCCCTATAATTTCATTGTGTATACAGTCAACAGGGCTGTCCACAAATTTTAAGGAGCTTGCATTTATATCAAAGGAACACATGATCGCCGGGGCGATGATGGGAACTGCCGACCTTTTAGGGCAGATGTCAGACAGAGAATATTTGGAAAAGCTGCTATTTTTATACTATGAATTTAAAGAGGCAGGTATTCCTGGTTATTCCACCGAGTATGATATCATATGGAAAACTATAGATTTTTATGTCATGACAGTAAAGCGCATGAAGAGAGATTATCTCAATGTGCAGCGTTATTGTACATATCATTTTGAAAAGCGATATGCTATTCCCAGTAATCTTTATATGGTAGCAATAAACCGCAATATTAGATATATCAAAAAGATAATTGCTGATGAAAGCACAAACTTTAGACATAAATTGAAACGTGGTGACCAGTATCAGCTTCAGATGCTTTCACAACAATCGGTACATCATTAATATTTTAATGTGCTTATGCAATGCAAATGGCAGGATACGTGTGTTGTATTATCAATGTCCTCGGATAAAAAGATAAAAGAACCCGTAGAAATTGCGATGATATATAAGCCATAGTAAGGGCTTATTTGATATACCACCTGCTACCAGAGCATAATGGAAAGAAAAATGTTTGACATAATATGTTCATCTGGGTTATTTTTTAACACTATAGTGATAAAGCAAAAAGGAATAGATATGAAAAAAGCAATAAGCACAATTGTTATGCTGAAACTTGTCTTGCTGGCGGCAAATGTTTGGGCTTATAGTGTGGTTACCATACAGAAGTGGGAAATTAATCAAAATGATGTTATAAAACAATATCTGCCAAACGCGAATTATAAACAGTATACTCTTAATCAGATTGCTGGATATAATAATAAACTTTTAAATTATATACTTGCCATTGATGCAGATTATAAAAATAAGATCACGATTTTTAGAACAGGCAAGGGTATTGCCAGAGATTTTATGTTCATAGGAACAAAATTGTATGTTGTAACTGACTATATGCAACTATCCAATGCTGAATCTTCTTCTGAAGTAATCTCAGCGCTGGGAAAAATATATGGAACACCACAGAAACAAACAGAAGCAAACACAACCACCTATACCTATACAAAAGATCAAACAAAAATTATTGCGATTTTAGAAGCTAAAGGGCAAAAATATTCAATGACTATATATTATTACTATAAAAATTTATTTAAAAGCCTGCTGCAGTAAGTAGTAATTGTGGGTTTTCATGTAACAATGTCTATGGCGATATTTTGTAAGTACTCAGAAAGTAGAGGCACATTCAGGGGAAAATATAGATTGTTTGATTAAGCTTCTACTTAATAGTTCATTTAAAGGTAGAATAATATAAGTCTTTTTTAAACGGTCCAAAATATATTCTCAAAAAGAAATGTTAAGTTTTCTACAGGTTTTTTATGAAAATTTTTATTAAATTCTTGACACAATGTGGTACAATCTGCATATATCCTTTTCATTGAATCTTCAATATAATTGATAATCTTAAATTATACTTTTTACATATGAGGGTGTTACATTGGCTAATATAAAATCAGCTGAGAAACGGAATAGACAAAACGAAAAAAGAAGGCAAAAAAATTCTAAGATTAAATC
>JAKPOE010000207.1 GCA_029548025.1 Spirochaetota bacterium | reverse complement strand
GTTCAATCCGGTACGGAAGCGCCGGTGCGATAGTCCTGTACAGTATCGCTACAGCAGTATACAATCCTATGTACAGGAGGGTGCTGATGTTGGTGTACCGATAGATCATCATGAGTACTTTTTGCAGCTGGGGGACAGTTTCAGCGAACGGGTGAGGCGTTTTTTACAGTATGAGGAGGCGTACCGTAAGCGCTACTCCATTGCACAGTGGGTATAAAAAAGGGGTCAGAGCTTTATAATAATTAAAAAAAGTACCAAAATAAAAATATATGTTGACATAATATATAGCCCCAATAATATGTACTTAAAGTCTATATTATTGGGAGGAATACTTACCATGCTTTTTAATAACTCGCTGATAATAAAAAGTACTATAACAGCAGCAAAAAGCATACTATGCAGAGATGATTTTGTCCATGAGGATTTCTTCATGGCACTACAACAATATTTAGCTCTGACCCCTTTTTATGTACGGTGGATATATAGTTTCGGCATGTATTATTGCAATCTGCTATCACTTATAAAACAACATACACTTTTTTATAAACTGCCACTGGATAAATCAATACAGCTTCTGCATAGCATGGAAAAAGGCAATTTGTTTATCAACAGGTCATTGATAATGATGCTAAAATTATTCACCACGATGGTATATTTTGATGATGATGTGCATGCACAATTGATTGGCTATGAGCATCTGGCACATTGCCAATAGAGGCATGATATGATATATTCATACAGCGATTATGAACACAGCAAACAATTGAGCGCTGATGTTTGCGTCATTGGCAGCGGTGCTGGTGGGGCAGTGGCTGCCTATGAGCTTGCTGCATCAGGGTATCGTGTTATCATTGTTGAAGAGGGCGGTTTTTATTCAACAAAAGATTATGACGGCAAGCCACTTACCAGTATGAAAGCAATGTGGCGTGGTGCAGGTGCTACTGTTTCGTTTGGCATTCCGTCCATATCAATTCCAGCAGGCAAATGTGTTGGTGGCACTACAGCCATTAATTCTGCAACATGTTTCAGAACGCCAGAGCATATTGTTCATCAATGGAAACAACGGTTACAGGTAAATCTTGATTATAAAGAACTTGAAACATATTGTGAGCGTGTTGAAACAATAATCAATGTTACGAAACTGCCATGGGATGTGCTTGGCAATTGCGCAAACATTGTTAAGCGGGGTGCAGATGCGCTTGGATTGCACTGCAAACCGTTAATGCACAATGTAAAAAATTGTAAGGGTTGCGGTACCTGTCAGTTTGGCTGTGTTGAAGGAGCCAAACAAAGTATGGAGGTAAGCTATATTCCTTTAGCCTTACAATACAACGCAATGCTATTAACACAGTGTAAAGCGGTAAAAATTCTTTTTAAAGGGAATAAAGCGTATGGTGTTCAATGTGCCATAACCAATGAAGCAGGGAGGAAAGCTACCTGTACTATTAATGCTTCTGTTATTGTTTGTGCATGCGGCAGCATGCTTACTCCGCTGTTGCTTAAACAAAGTGGCGTACGCAACAAACATCTTGGTAAACATTTGCAGATTCATCCCTGCTCCCGTGTTGTTGCTCTCATGGATGAAGAGGTTAAAGGCTGGATTGGCGTTTCGCAGGGAGCATATATTGACGATTATGCAGATGAAGGTATTATGCTGGAAGGCATTTTTGTACATCCCTCAATATTGGCTGCATCACTTCCCGGTGTGGGAAATGATTTTTTACAGTTGGTGCAGCGGTTTAACAATATTGCAGCGTTTGGGGTAATGGTGCATGATACTGCCGAGGGCGTTGTATCGGGGAATTTGAATACGCCACTTTTATGGTATTCCATGAGTGGCAAAGATATTGAAACTTTAAAAAAAGGCATCGCATACCTGTCCATGGTTTTTATCGCTGCCGGAGCAAAACAGGTCTTTACGCCGCTATCGCCATTTCCGGTGCTCCATTCAGCGGATGATGTTAAAAAATTGGAACATGCCCATATCACGCGGAAAGATATCCCGGAGGTTTTTGCCTTTCATCCATTGAGTACATGTCGTATGGCGGGCGATAGTTCCTGTGGAGTGGTCGATAGTTATGGTAAATGTTTTAACACTGATAATGTATATATTGCCGATGGCAGCATCGTGCCAACTTCACTGGGAGCAAATCCACAGATTACCATTATGACTTTAGCTACAAAGATTTCGCGGCACATTGCTGATACATTAGCTCATACACGGTGTGTGTGATGAAGATGAAAAAAGTCATGGTGACAGTATGTTTGCTACTATTTATGTCAATGAATATTTTTTATGATGCCTATCCGGATACGCTGCCAGGTTTAACCCATGATGATATACAAAAGCTGCAGGCTGGTACTATCATTATAACACAGCAAAAGCAAAATACTGCTGATAGCCAGATTGCCCGTGTAACAGGGGCTATTTGTATACATAAACCTATCAATGAGGTGTGGAAATGCCTCGTTGACTGGGAAACAATGCCACGCTATGTTGATAGCCTGGATTATTATAAAGTTATTGCAAAAATGACTGATGATGTGTGGATAATTGAAGGACAACTGCATGTTACATTTATAAAATTTAGATATACACTCATTGTCAACAGCAATAAAAGTAAGTATTATCAACAATGGCGACTGCTTCAGCACAATGATATTGCACAGTATAATCTTCAAAATAAAACAAATCCAAACAGCGGTGGTATAAAAAATATTGAAGGGTATCAGTACTGTATTCCCTATGATGACACTACAACAATACTGTATTATGCTCCGGTTGTTGCAGTATCAGTGCCGGTACCGGGTTTTATTGAAGATAGCCTCACCAAAAAAAGTATCAGGGATTATCTGTATGGTATTAAGAACTATCTTGAAAAAACACAATAATATAGCATTCAACAATAGTCGGATTATGGTTAGCCAAACATGATACAAAAGAATAAGAACCCTGCAGGGGATATTGTATTGTACTATAGTAAGGGCGTATTGCGATACGCCCACAAAAACAATACATCATTTTCTGGAAAAGCCCGTAATGACATTGAGGGAATCATCACATGATTGGAGGATTATTTTTTATGAATAAAAAAATCATCCGTTTGATTACCGTAACAGGGTTGCTTTACACAATAGCGTTTACGGTTACAGCATTTGTTTTTATATTTTTACATCCACAACTGATGGCAATTATTAATGCAGTGTCGCAAAAAATTTTCCCGGCACTGCCACTGGCACATGAACAAAGTCAGTTTTATAAAATCTTATGTTTATCAATGATGTCGGGAGTTACTGTCTGTTCACTGCTCTTGTATAAAGACGCGCAAACATATATTGCTATGGTTATACCACTGTGCACTATGAAATTTACATCGTCATTATGCGGATTAACAGCATTTATAGGGGGAAGTGTTTTTCACAATGGCTGGAACAATCTGGCAAATATAATAATTGTTATAACAGATTTTCCTTTAGGGCTATGGATTTTTTGCTTGTTTATAGTATACAGGCGGTATAACAATGAATGCAAAAACTATGATTCACAGTAACTATCGCCAAAAATATTTTAGTACATACCTAACGACAGGAGGTTCTTTATGAATAAGGAAGAGCTTATGATTTCAGCCAACTATGTACAATATAATCCCGATAACAGAGGGCATTATGAAAGTTTTTTTATCCGTGCCAATCATCCTCAAAAGCCATTAGCGTTCTGGATACGCTATACCATCTTTCAGCCTGCAAAAAATCATAGAAATGCTTTAGGGGAATTGTGGGCGATAGTTTTTGATGGAGAAGGTCATCATAGAGCATTAAAGGCTGAGTATCCAATTTCACAATGCAGTTTTGCACCGGACGATTTCAATATTGTGATTGGAGATGCAGTTTTAATGCCTGGAATAGCCTACGGGTGCATTGCGTATGGTGATGAAACAATACAGTGGGATGTAACCTATTCAGGGAACAGCGACCCGCTTTTTTTGTACCCGGCAAAACTTTACACTGCAAAACTTCCCAAAGCAAAAACGCTGGTGGGTTTGCCATTTGCACGGTTTAATGGTTCTATACAGATAAATGGTGAAACGATAGAGATAATGAACTGGGTTGGAAGCCAAAATCATAACTGGGGTTCAAAGCATACCGACCACTATGCGTGGGGGCAGGTTTGTGGCTTTGACAATGAGCCAGACGCTTTTCTGGAATTGGCAACAGCTCGCATAAAGGTAGGGCCCCTCTTTACTCCGTTTATGACGCCACTGGTGTTACGATACAAAGGAAATGAATATGCACTCAATTCGTTATCAAAATTGCTATGCAGGGCACGGTTTGGTTATTTTTATTGGGACTTTAAAGCAGTGGAAAAAAATAGTACTGTGAAAGGTTCAATTGTTGCATTGAAAGAAGATTTTGTATGTCTTCCCTATTACAATCCACCTGGTGGTATAAAGTATTGCCTCAACACCAAGATTGCATCATGTGAAATAACCTGTAAAGTGGGCAACGATCAATGGACCTTAAAAACAAAGAATAGATGTGCCTTTGAAATACTGACTGATGATACCATGCATGGTTTACAGCCAATCAGGGAGATAGCAGTTATTAAAAATTGATTTTACTGAAAATATTCTGCCAGGAAATCATCCCACAGGGTTTGTGCAAAGTCAATAGTATAGGTATTGTAGCTGCTGTATTCGCTATCGGTATCTGATTGTGGAAAATAGATGGATAATCCGTTTGAATGTGTGTAATCACCACGGTAATGATAGAGCACAGCACTTTTCACGGCATTCATTGCATCGTTTACTTCGTAAGAAACTTCATTAACAGATGATATGTTCAACAAAAAATCATACAAATCGATGTATGCATACGGTGGTGATGATGAACTTTGAAATGCTAACGTTTTGTCACGTGCTGTGCTAATGGTATCTTTAATAGCATCAATATGTGTTATTAATGCTGATGATAATGAATCAATGGCACCAGTCATAACGTCAATGTTACTGAGATCAACCATTGACATGGGGTAGGAACCATAAAGGGCATAAGCGTCAATAATTGATTGTCCTAAATCGATGGGGCTTCTGCCCGATGCAATAAAATAATTAAGGAAGTTGCTATAGAGCCAGCCACTTGCAGGTTCTAAATCTTCAGATGCAACCATGTAGCGCGCACAATCTTTAAGCTGGTAGGCAACCTCTGCCATACTCATAAGGCATGCATCAAAACCAATGAGCGTTAGCCCTTTTCCAAGCAATGCCTGCTTCACCTCTTTCATTTCCAAAATATCGTTAGCGCTTGTAGCATCCACACATACTGCTTTAAATGTCTGAGGTTCAGATGCAATCAAAGCAGTGCTATTGGTGCTGCGCCATCCCGAACCATGGTCCCATAGTATAAGGCTATAATAATCTGCCGGATAATTTTCTTTACCAAAAGAAATAAAATTACTTAAAGTATCGGGATTTCCCATGTTCAATTCATCGCTATCGCCGATGTTTGTTATTTTTAAATAGCGGCTGTCGGCTAATCTTTCAGAGTTTATTTTTGAGCTGTTGGTATCATGCAAAATTTTATACAGACGAGTGCCTTTCCAATCACCATCGGCTGTCGTTTCACCATCACAACGGTCAAGGAGGACAATGACATTGATGCTATGCCCGTTTGTATCCACCTGTTCCATCTCATTAAAATCAGCAAGTGCATACCGTTCAAGGTTGTTATCACCATCCATATATACCATGATAGTCCATGATGGCACATAGCCGTTAGTGCTGTCACTGCATGAAGGTAATGCTATGATGCTAAGGCAAAGTATGATTGGCAGTGTTATGCAACGTATGGTGATGTACATTTGTTTATAATGGTTCATGGTATATCCCTGTTTGTATAAACATAGTAGGTTGTATATCCAGTATATAGGCAATCATTTTTCTGATTCAGGTTATAAATTACTACTATACAATGTAATGGTATCCTTGTTGTTATCAAGCAACAACTATCTACTTTGTATCAATTTATATTAATGGTTTTATTGGCATGTAATAGTAAATTTTACAATATAATTATGCTATCTTCATAATTTTTTAAACACGTGTTGATTCATTAATCTTTAAATTCAATACTAAAATTTATATAAAAATATTAATGGCATGGTTGTGGTTTATGATTAATATCAAGCGTTTACTAATTAAACATTTTAATATAATATATATTTTTATTCCTTTTATTATAATAACTGTTTTATCAGGTATTATAAGCCTGTATACTACCCATGAATATAATAGCTATATATCACAGTTTATAGAATCATTGGAAACAGCCAAGAATATTCAGATTGAATTGCAAAAACAATTTAATAATGGGAAAATTATAATTCTTGAAGGTATTTCTTTTAATACCTATCAACATAAAATTCATGAATATTCGTATAACGCACAAAATATCCAGAATCAATTATTTAATCTGGGCATTATGTGCAAGGATATGAAAGGCATTCATGTGAAAATTATAAAATTTACAAATTTTTATAAGCAGGTAAATAATGAGTTTTTATCCTATATAGTGAATTATAATGATCTGGATTTTTATAGCAGTAAAAATATTATAAATAATTCATTTGCAAATGAACAAAAATTGTTACAAATGATGGAAGATATAGTAAGCGATATAGATAAGGTTTCAAACGAAAAAATACAATATATAAATAAATATTACCTGACAGGTGGTTTTATTTCCATTGGTTTGTTAACTATATTTGCACTGGTAGTGAGCTGGTTTTCTGCACGTTTGTTCAACAGGTTTAAAGAAAAACTTGAGACGAAAGTTCAGAGAAGAACTGAACAGTTGCAAAAAACAAATGATAAATTATCATTATCAGAACAAAAGTACCGGTTTTTAATTGAATCAACTGATGATATGATTTTTACGATGAGTGAGCAGGGGGAAATATTTACCATTAATAAATCTGTTAACGAGTATCTAAAATTAAAGTCCAGCGCTGTCATTGGTAATAATTTTTATGATTACCTGTATTTTGATAATGACAACGATGTGTTCAAAAAGCAAATGTTGAAAAAGAATATTGAACGGTCATTATATGATAAAAAGAAGATGGGATTTTACGCTGAATTTAAAACTAACAAAATGATAGAACCTATTGAAATGTTTGTAACACTTGAATCCGTTACCACTAATGGAAGGATGGAAATAATTGGCAAAGCCTCAAAGATAATAGAAAATGAAATTATTGATTCATTTCTTTATGAACATGTAAAATATGAAATTTCAAATTCATTACTTTTAGCGGATGAGATTACTCATAGAATTATATTAAATGTTAAAAAATTTTTGCCGCACAATGCAATTGCTCAGTTGCGATTAGTAATCAGCGAACTGCTTATCAATGCAATTGAACATGGTAATTTAGATATAACCTATGAAGATAAATTATTAAAGCTTCAGGATGATGTATATTTTGATTATATGACGCAAAAGATTAATGAAAAAGATAACAAAGATAAAAAAATCAAGGTAGAATTTATGGTTAATAGTGAAAGGATAGTAATTAAGATATCTGACCAGGGAAAAGGATTTGATCATAAAAAATATTTAAGCAGGTCTGCTGAGCAGATTACTGAAGAATCATTATTACAGCATGGTAGAGGGATTTTACTTGCAAGACAGATATTTGATGAAATAAAATATAATGATAAAGGTAATCAGGTGCTATGCATAAAATACTTCAATCCAGTGGAAAAAGAACTACATGCACATAAAAAAGATCAAATACTGTTAAGTTGAAATAAGCATTGCAGTTTTACTCTGCAATATTTATACGGGAACATTATTGCATATACATTCTAATGGATAATCAATTTACATGTTCAATATATTTTTTATTTAGTATCTGTATTGTATTCAATTAAATTGCAGATTCATCATTACAACACAGTGAGAGGTGCCGATAATAACATGCTTTTGCTATACATAGACCCCGTATTTTGATTAAAGTCTCTATATCATTGCACAAAAATAATGATAATCAAAGTATTCCTGAAAATATTTTGCATGTAAAAAATTTCTTGCCTTCTATGTATTATCATACAATAATTGTAACAATGAAAAAGTATACTATAACATTATATACTATAATTTTCCTGCTTATATGTTCTGCATCATATTCACAGCAGCTATCGCCCATAGTAAAATTGTACCCATTTAATGCTGCTGATACTTATTTAATAAACTGGAAGTGGATAACCGCTCTTGATTATAAAAAAATTTCGGAGTGGGCAAAAATCTATCGCTGCAGTGTAAACTACGATGATTATCCCATCATAGACGGGGTTGCATGGTTTGTATCAAAATATGGGTCAACCATCATTTTTGATAATCTTGATGATATAAAATATTTTCTTCATATAAATTTTGTAACATTTGATGATCCAGAAAAAACCGGGATTGATGCACTGTGTATTGTATCATGTAATGGTAAACCTGTGAAAAGATTAGCCTTCAGTGATATGATTGTCAATAACAGCAGGGTAACCATTGAAATAACACGGGAATATATTGTTAACAAAACAATGCTTGTTGAGTTTAAAGAATATTCTTCTGCTGGCGGTTTTTTTGGTGTGTGGGATGTTGTTTTAAGCAAAAGCGATGTGCTTCCTCAGATTATAGATATTCCAGAATCAAAAAGTTCAAAAAGTAAAAAAGGAACTATGGAAACAATTCCACAAACACTGATAAAGCCTTAAAGCTAAAAAACAAAAAAAATAGTGTTTTGTATATTTTGTAGTAAATTACAATTTTTCAGTGTAGCAAACCAATTTTTTTTTAATTATTACTGAAATTTTATTGACCATTTCAACGATACTAACTTTTGTGACAAAAAGGAATATGAAAATTGCTATTGTGAAATTTTAACGACAGTATTGGTTTTGTCACCTTTGTGATAAAAATTTTTTATTTTTTCATTTTTTTGTTAGATAGTTTTTTAAGAATTCATATATTGTTAATAGTATTTTATAGTAAAATACTGCTTAAAAAGGGTGATAGCGTATGGCAAATGAATTTGAAAAAGAGTTTGATGATGAAGTATATGAAGACGACTTCTATGAAGAGAGTTTTGATGATGAGGAATTACTTGAAGAAGAAAGTATAGAGGATGATGCTCAGGATGAACAGGAAGAGATTGAAGAAGATGAAAAACATATAGCGGTAATTTTGGCCTGTGATGATTGTGATTATCGATGGGAAGACGTTATTGTAAAAAGAAAAGATGAGGATATTGAGGATTTAGAGATTATATGTCCTATGTGCGGTTCTACTAATGTAACCCAGATATGAGTCAGCAATTTATTCGTATTAAAGGTGCCCGTGAGCACAATTTAAAAAATATATCGGTTGATATTCCTCGGGAAA
>JAKPOE010000199.1 GCA_029548025.1 Spirochaetota bacterium | reverse complement strand
TGATCTTTTCAATAATCATATCCACGATAGATTCCGAGAGCTTCACCCGCTTGATAGGTTGTAATGCATCCATATTACCTCTGATATTCTGATGGTCTGATGATAAGATATAATAATAGCCAGTATTTGTCAAGAAAATATTACAATTTTTGCACCGATAATCATGAGGGCATGGTAGATATTCGTTCTGGTAAATGTGAATAGCATTCAAAAATAGATCGCTATGTATGGCTTATACCGTTAGATTGAACCAATTTAATTAATCGGTTGGTCAAAGATCAACTGGGATATCGCTGGACAGTGGTGTATGATCTGGAGAATGACCCCGGTGAGACATATACTGTTATCGATACGTATCCAGATATCGCACACAACCTGTAAAAAAAAATGGGAGCGCTGGAAAGCTGAAACCAGCAAAAATCCTCGATATTTTTTCATTAAATCTATTTGAGAATACCAGCAAAGACCACAAGCATGATTGTATTACCAGCTAAAAGGTTGCCAATGACATTTTTTTGCACTGCTGGTTTCCAGTTTCAATAAATGTACCTGTCAAAGCACTGTGCTTTTATTTCTTTCAGAAACTGTCTCTTCCACTCTTTACCAAGACATTGTTCAGCTATATATACAACAAGCGATTTACCGGTAACCTTTATTGTATCCTGAATCTTACATAATCCCTGGACACAGCTTGGACAGGTTGTGAGCACCATGACATTTTTCCTGACAACATTTGCCCTTATATTGGTTTCTTTCCGTTCACGTAAACTGTTTGAAATATCAGGTGTGGATAATGCTAATGTCCCCCCTTCACCACAGCAATTAGGAACCGATAGTGGCTTTGTATTGAGCAACAGGGAAAATGTTTTTTGATATCCCATAGCTTTTAACGGTGTATGACACGGTTCATGATATATCAGTGTCTCATTGATGGTTTTTGAATATAATCCTTCACGGGCTATAAACTCATTGACGTCAATGAGCCTTGCTCCTCTGAAAACATTCTCTAATTGATAATCCAGAAGCATCTCATAACAGGTACCGCAGGATACTACAATATCTCCTATATCCAGATAGGAAAAAGTGTCTGCCATTCTGTGGAAAAGGACCCTATTCTCATTGGTTTTTATCCGTGCCTGATTCAATTTACCATTTGCTCTCATTGGATAGCCGCAGCACAGATATGTTGGCGGAATAATAACCCTTACTCCTGCATAATACAGCAGAGCAACAGTTGCAATACTAATATCAGGGAACATCCGTTCTGAACCACAGCCAGGAAAATATACCACGGTTTTTATAACTGGCTTATTCTTATTCCTGAACACATAAAATGTATTTGTATTTTTTAACTGTAACAGATCGCGCAAAGACTTATGCCCTGACTTAGGCAATCTCCCTTTCAGCATCATAGCGATATAGGGCGAAATAAACTGCACGACATGAGGGATAGGTTTGACGATATAATATCCAAACCGCTGTAAAGAATACACCCATCGTAGCAGCAGCACCCTGAATAGTTTATTTATATAGTACCCTTTTTGTTTCAGATAGAAGAGCGTAAATGATGTTACGGGCTTGAATGTTGACTTTCTTCGAGCCTCCAGAATTGATCGTATCTTTAAGGTAATGGCTCCAAAGTCAATAGAGACCGGACATGGTTTTTGACAGTTATGACAGATGGTACAATAATTTGAAATCTCACGTAAATTAGTAAAATGCTTAAAACTCAAGCTTGTGGATGTCTGTATATCATAGATTACAGCCTCCATAACGAGAGCTGTCGCCAAAATTTTGTTCCTTGGATTGTAAAATACCATACCATCGGGGTAATGGGTGTTGCATACCGATTTACATTTACCACATCGAATGCAGGTAGCAATAGAGTTAAAAACTGTTTCTAAATCGGTTGCTTTTAAAATAAATGCTTCACCCTCAAGAAGATTAAAGGAAGGTGTATAGACAGTTTCCAGATTAAAATCCCTGGTTAATTTTAAGGGATTAAAAAGATCTTCAGGATCAGCTAATCTGTTGTACTCAGCAAATTTTGCCAATGTATCATCATCAATAAATCGTATCTTTGTAAGCCCTATGCCATGTTCACCGCTTACCACTCCGCCAAATGTAACAGTAGCTTGCATAACATTGGCTGCAGTCTCTTCAGCATCTTTCATCATAAGATAATCATTTGAATGAACAGGAATATTGACATGGATATTACCATCACCAGCATGCATATGAGTTGCTACTATGATACGACGCTTTTGTGTATCAGCTTGTAACTGGTAAATTGTGTTTAAAATATCATCATATCCATAGAAAAGTTTTGACAGTGGTTCAATAACATCAGCATCAAAATTAATGCTTAATTCATTATTCTGGAGTAACTGAAAAACAGAATCCATTCTCAGAGCATATTCTGAATCATATTTAAAATAATCTTTTGCATGCGTATCAATATTATCCAGTATATCCATGTACCGGGACTGCATCGTTTTTAATTGAGCAACCCCTGACTGGCATCGTTCCAGACATAGTTTGTCATCTTCGGTTTTAATACGTTCCTGCAGGTAATCTGCAAGAACAGCTATCACCTGAATATTGTTCTCTAATTCTTTTTGAATATTAAGCTTTTCAATAAAATCTGAGAAGTCCTGCAACCGTTCCAGTGGGATAACGACATCTTCATTCAATTTAAATGCATTGGTATGTCTGGCAATGGCGCTTAAATTTTTTCTATCCTGCCAAAATTTTTCACGCATCCCTGCATCTTTTGCAATTATTCCTTCAGTATTGTACTGTTTAACCTTTGCAACTAAATCTAAGGTAGCCTTTTCTAAATGTTCTTCTTCATCGCTTTCAATATCTACCACAAGTACCGCTTTGGGGATTTCTGTACGAAGCGATTTATTTTTATACTGAATTGCCTTAACATACTGCTCATCAAAATGTTCAAGCGCTGTTAAAAACACAACAGGATCATTTTCAAAGGTTTTAACAATCTCAACAATTGCTTTCGACGCATTAATCATGTTGTTGCCAAAAAACTCAAAGCATACCGTCCGGGTAAATTTAAAAGGCTTATACAAAACAAAGGTAGCCGAAACAATAATACCATCACATCCCTCTTTTTGTAATCCTGGCAAGCCGCCCAGTGCTTTATTGGTTATATCCTTGCCCAATCCTTTTTTTCGTATATCAAGTCCGGAAAGTGTTATGGTTTTGACTACTTTATTATTTTTTATAACCTCAAACTCAACCTCATCATTGGGAAATATTTTTCTATACAGGTGTTTAACCCTTTTTACGGTAATAAGTTCTCCATTGTGGTCAACCATATCAAACGACAGCACATTATCAATACAGGTTCCCCACATAACACATTTTTTACCGCCAGCATTTTCAGCAATGTTCCCGCCAATGGTACATGCCCATGCAGAAGTTGGATCAGTTGCAAAGATATAATTTTGATGTTCACAGTATTGTATTACATCCTCGGTAACTGCACCGGCATCAACTGTTATAACAGGAACTTCGTTACCGTTCAGGTATGTCTTTTCAATCCTGCCAATACGGTTAAATTTTTCAGTATTGATGACCATCGTATTGGGAAGAAGGGGGATAGCACCGCCGGTAAGCCCCGTCCCTCCTCCACGAGCAATAATGACAAGCCCTAACTTTTTTGCAGCCTTTACCAGTTCCTGTACTTCTTCTACTGTATCAGGGTAAACAACAACAAAGGGATATTCAACCCGCCAATCAGTAGCATCGGTAACATGAGCAGCTCGGTGAAAAGGACTAAATTGTATATTTTTTTCCGATGTAATATGCTTTAATTTATTCAATATTTTTTCTTGCTGCTTTTTACATTCTTTTAATTTTTTAAAAGCAGTATCATCCAATTTTTCAATCTTATCAATCAATTCAAGAACCTGCCCATCTCCATTAGCACCTTCTTTGACT
>JAKPOE010000198.1 GCA_029548025.1 Spirochaetota bacterium | reverse complement strand
CTATTTTTTCAGCAGTGCAACGATATAACTACGTTCAATTTCTGTTACTCATATATACTATATACTGTGCTAGTGTGCTGACGGATATCCTACTGGCATGATGAATAGTGGTAGTTCATTTTCATGTAATTTAAATGCCTTTTTACACCCTGTGACATTAACACCTGCAACAAGGCATGTCCCTAACTTCAAGCCTGTACAGGCTATATATATATTTTGCGCAATGCAGCCGGCTGTGGCATGTGCATACTTTAATTGTTGCTCCCGCAATCCTGCATAGAAAGGGAAGGCATCCATATCAGCCACAATGACAATTACGCATGTACTTTTCCCAACCCACCCCTGAGTTGAAGTCATTGCAGTTGTCACTTCAGCCCGAATAAACTGCAAACAATGTTTTTCCGGTAAATAACGATATGTTTTGCCATCATAGATAACGTATAGCTTCATGTAATTTTTACCATATGCTGTTGGCACTGTGTGTTTGCCATCCTGCCTGTTTATACCATACCCTGACCATAAAACAGTTGAAAGATGATGTATTGAAATTAATTGATTGGTATACGACCGTTCAGACTTCCTGTTTTTAAATGCCTTCATAATATCTACATTTGCATTTTCCAGAGGTTTATCCAATACAATAGTTGTGTCAGAATAGGCGATAGCTTCTGCAATCAATAGTATTGAAATAAATGCAAATAACCGTTGCATAATAAAGCCTCCTTTAAAAATCCCTTTCAACAAAAAGGTGATGATTAACTGTCTGCATAAGTTCATAGATGGCATCTTCATATTGAGATAGATTGTGATCACCATTCCGGTTATGTAGTACTGCATTCAGCATATTTTTTAACAATAGCAAATCTGATTTTCGTTTAATTTTCTTTGTCTCTACAAGCTCTTTGAGATAATCAAATTTATAATTACGCAACTGCACACGAAGGAAAAAATCAATTCCATAAATCTGGAAGATCCGCTCCAGAGGATAACTTTTGCTTTTGTCAATAAATTCATTATATTGCGGAGCATCAACAACCCTTTTTTTCCTACGATCTTTTAGTACAACTGGCGATGATGGCTTGCTTACAACTTTTTGTTTTTCAACTTTTCGTTCTAATTGCGTATCGATATTCGATAAACTAATCTCATATGCTAAACGTTTTGCCTTCCACTCCTCGGTAAACTCTTCATAGTGTTTTTCCATAAACCGCTCTAATTCTTCAAGCATAATTGCCAGATTTGCTACTTTACCAATATCAGTATTATTAAGGCTGTGGAGCATGGGGAATATCTCTTTAACAACTTGATGAACCATTAACCGCTTATGGAACTCATTCTCATATTGAATAATAAGCTCACTTTGATAAAATGATTTTAACTTTCTGAGAATTACTAAATCGCATACCACATAACCTTCTACATGAGCTATATCACGCACTTTGTCTTCCGCTATTATCTCAATTGGAAATATCTTATGCGAATTAATAAGTATCTGTATAATATTTTTTATCAGCTCCATTGAGAGCCCATAATACCCGGCAGCATATTTAATAAACTCATCTGAATATGGTACAGCTTTGAAACCACCTGATGTATTTCGTTTTCGTATCTCATGATATATATCATCAAAAATTGTTAATGACATGCT
>JAKPOE010000194.1 GCA_029548025.1 Spirochaetota bacterium | reverse complement strand
GATATAAAGAAAATAAATATTAATGCCTGCGCTAAACATCAGAAATCAGATGTGATGTTACGATCAACTATTAATATTGAGAAGTGGGTTCCTTTTACCTCAACTGATGAAATTATGGTACAATCAAAAAGATTGAGTGCTGAATTGTTATCCAAACTTTTATTGAAAGGCATAAAAGAATTATACTCCAAAGCTGCAGAAGATTTGAGTATTGGCTATAACGAAATTTATTTCAGGCAAAAACCTTTGGGGAAATATCTATCAAACAATATAATCAATACAAAAATCAATGTAGATACATTGACATTTGAAAAGAATGCTCATCTGAAAAACATTAATATAGAGTTACTATCTAACAAAGGTTTGGTAACCACTCAATCATTCAATTGTGAGGGTTATTCCGCCAACTATAATTTTAGTGTTAATGCGTTCTGCAATAGTGATTATCCTACAATGACAATTTCATGTGCGGTAAATAATTTTGACTATGGTACATTTTTACGTGATACTGGTTTGAAAGATGCAACAGGTTTAATGAACATGAATTTGAATTATGGTGTATCGGGCTACCGTTTAAGTCATCTGTTGCAAAATGGGAACGGCAATTTTACATTGAATATAGCAAATAGCGTTTTAAATTCATCCATGATTCAAAGAAAAATTATAGAGTTAGCTAAAAGCTGTAATATAGTTGTTGAGGGAGGAGGGTGGCATTGTAATCGAATTGATGTTGCAATCAATCATACTGCAGACAGATTAATTTTGCAAAGTTTGTATATCGATACAGATAATGCTTCCGTGAGTGGGTATGGAAACTACTCAATTGAAAATGGCCTATCATTGCCATGTAATGCTACTTTTTATAAAAGAGACGGAAGAACAATTACCACTACTCATAGAGCATCATTTTCAATAAAAGGTGAGCTGTTACGTCCTTTTATTGTATCATCTTTTCCCTGTGGTAAAGAACAAATATTATTGTTTGATGTCAATTAATTCATATATCTTTACGGGGAGTTGCTTACCTTTAACACGTACTAAATCTAGTTCTCGTGCTATTATATAATCTTTCACTTGTTCATAGGTAAATTCGCTGATGATGATGTTGGTTTGATATTGTTTGTTTGTTCCTTCAAGGCGTGCCCCTAAATTGACGTTATCACCCATAAGGGTGTAATCCATTCGAGATGCCGATCCCATATTTCCTACAACCATTTCACCTGTGTTTATACCAATACCAATATGAAGGGCTGGTTTGTTCATCTGAATCCAGCGTTTATTCAATTGTTCAAGTACCTGTATCATTTCAACGGCACATTTACAAGCCATAAGTGCATGGTTGTCCTGTGGTATAGGCGCTCCCCAGAAAGCCATAATTTCATCACCAACATATTTATCAAGTGTGCCATCATATTTAAAAACCAGTTCTGTCATTGCCTGTAAATATTCATTAAGGTGTTCAACAAGCTCTTCTGGTGTCATTTTTTCTGAAATTGTAGTAAAACTTCGTATGTCAGAAAAAAGAACAGTGAGGAATTTTTTTTCACCACCTAATTTAAGATTTTCAGGATTTTTAAGAAGTTCATCAACAACTGATTTTGATACAAATTTTGAGAAGGTCTGTCGTATATATTTCTTTTCCTGCTGTTCGGTTAAAACTCTGTAAGCGATAATGATTGAAAATGTTGTACCAACCTGTATAATAGGAGATGCAAATATTGTTATGATATTAAACGCATCAAATAGTAAATATGAACCAATAATATATAACAGTGATAAACCTACAGTAAATAAGACAGAAATTATGATAGATACCCTGGTCAAAATAAATCCTAATAGTATGGCAATTACAAACAATATAAGCATATTTTGGAAAGGTGTTAGCTTTACTATAAAGTCCTGATTAAGGATGGTATTTAATGCATTAGCATGATGCTCAATGCCAAAAAGATCGCCATAAGGAGATTTATGGATATCAGTTGAAATACCTGTTGACGAATATGCAGCTACCAAAATTATTTTATCCTGTAAAGAGGTATTGGTAATTATTCCATCTCGGCAGAAATAATAATAAGGATAATGGGTAAAACTTCCAGGACCTCCAATAAAGTTGATGTCCATGAAACCTTCCGCATCAATAGGGATTTTTATGCTGTTATCATGAGTTGTTTTCACCATTTTTTCTTTTGGTATGTTCGATAGTTTTATATATTGTCCTACTTTTATTTCTACATCTTTTTTTGATATGCCATAATAGTGCATTACCAGCAAGAGGTCAATAGATGGATAATACAGACCTTTATATTTAACAACCAGCGGAACCTTTCTATTAATATTATCAGAATCAGGTTTTATATTAGCAAAACCAAGACCAACTGCAGCTTGAGACAATAGAGGAGTTGGGGGAACAGCTTCTTCTACCCATGGCATGGAGTTGTCATTGGGATCAATTGTCATCGCGTAAATGTTCAACAGGTTCATTCTTTCTTCTATATCAGAGTATTTTACATCTACTTCTTCTGTTTCAAAGGGATAATCTAAAAAAACACAGTTTGCCTGTTTGATAGCTTTGGCAAATTCTTCTTCATATGGTTTGTGATCTAAAAACATTATATCAAAAAATATAGCGACCGGATTGCCTGATGCAACGTATTGAGTAAATTTTGCATGATATAACCATGGGAATGGCCATTTAATTCCTTCATTGTCAAATTCACGTATTGTATTTTCATCAATTCCAAGGATGATTATATCATCACGTGAACGGGGATTTTTGCGGGTCATTTTGACTCCTTCCTGTAGCTTTATTGCTTTTTCAGAAGGATCACGCAAAAAGAAGCGAAAGTTTATTGATCCGTATTCAAGACCATCAAGAAGTTTGGTTTGTGCATAAAAAAATGAGATAATTAAAAATACTGCAATTGATAAGCCTAAACCAAGGAGGTAACTTTTATTAATTTGCATGTTATACTACCTTTGCTATGAAGTAACATTAAAGAAAGTGTCTCTATATAAGATAGTATATACGGGATTGCTGTAAATAATGCAAGTTTTTTATTATATTCTTGACAAAATATTTGGTAGATAAAGAAAACTAATTAAAAATGGATGAGAAATAAGATTATTCTTATCTATGCTATGAATATATGAGTGAAGTTATATCGATTTTTTAGCGGAGGCATCACATTGATAATCAAAGAGTATATTGCACAGATTGTTGATAAAGCTTTGCAAAAGGTATTACAGGCACATGACATATTACAACAACCATCGCTTTCAATCAAAATAGAATATCCAAAAGAAGAAAAATTTGGTGATTATGCTACGCCAATTGCATTAGAATGTGCCAGAATTTTAAAGACTTCACCGCTGCAAATAGGAGAACAGATAAAAGGATTTATTGATGAACAGCATATTTTTGAACGCATCGATGTGGTAAAA
>JAKPOE010000341.1 GCA_029548025.1 Spirochaetota bacterium | reverse complement strand
CAAGCCTCATATATTGAAATTGAAATTGAGGAAAGTGGATTAAAAAGAATAGCAATTTCAGATAATGGCGTGGGCATTGTTAAGGACGATCTGCCGCTGGCTGTTGAAGAGCATGCTACCAGTAAGATAAGGGACATCAATGATATTTTTGCCATACATACGATGGGATTCAGAGGTGAAGCACTTGCCAGCATTGCTGAAGTATCGCAGTTGACAATTTTGTCGCGCACACATGATGAACCAATGGGTGGAAAGCTTGTAGTAACGGATAACACCACACAAATGTTTGATTGGGCTGGTGCTACCGGGACAACAGTTATAGTGGAAAACCTTTTTTATAATACACCGGCCAGGAAAAAATTTTTGAAAAGCATCAAAGGCGAACTAAACCGCATCAAAGATACCATCTTTTGTATTGCGGTTGCTCATCCTGAAATAAAATTCAAGATTGTCATTGATAAAAAAATGTCGTTTGTATTTGAACCTGCCGATAGCATACAACGAATTCAGCAAATATATGGTAATGAAATTGCCTCAAATTTAATTGATGGTTCATTACAGGATTTAGAATGTACTATAACAGGATACATTTCTAAACCTGAGTACTACCGTTCTAACAGGTCATTACAGTTTTTGTATGTCAATAAACGGCCGGTGCAGTTTCCATACTTCAGTTTTATTTTACAACAGGTTTACCAGACAATATTGCAAAAGGGACAGTATCCGGTTGCTTTTATATGTATGGATGTTAAACCTGATTTAATTGATGTTAATGTGCATCCTGCAAAACGAGAGATACGATTTTTTGATAACAATTATATTCATTCCATGCTGTATAACTTTGCCAATAAGATTATCAGCGGCGGTATCCATACCATTGCAATTGGTGACTATGAAAGGCGGTATGCTATAGCAACTAATCACCATGAAGCTACTGATACTAACGATAATGAAATGGTATCCGAAGTAACGCCGCCATTACAGTATACGGAATCAGGTAATAAAAATGCTTTTTTGAAAGAGATACGTAATGTTTATACTCAAATGCAGATGAAAGACTATGCTGTACTGGGGGTTATTTTTGGTGAATTTATTGTAATACAAAAGCATGATGAGCTCTATTTTATTGATTTTCATGCTGCGCATGAACGTAAACTATACGATTATCTTTTACAGGTAAATACGACAGTTGCTGTTCAGCAATTATTGATACCGGTTGTTATTGAGTTTTCACCCGACATGGTTATGCTTGTCAATAGTTACCGTGATGTTTTGCTTGACTATGGTTTGTTGCTGGAACAATTTGACGATAATTCAGTTGTTGTCAATGCTATTCCTGATTTTTGTACAACCAGTGATATCGAAGGATTGATAAAAGACGTTGTTGATAGTTTATATGAAAATAAAAATCATATTGATAATATAAAAATGACTATAATTGAAAAAATTGCTTGTCATGCGGCAAAAAGAGCACATGATAGTATAACCGATGCAGACATTATTGCCATTACAGATTATGTTTTTACATGCAGTGACTACCGATGTCCTCATGGCAGGCCATTTGTGTATAAGCTGTCAAAATCAGAATTAGAGGGGTATTTTAAACGGTTATGAAATCCAAAATTATATTGGGTATATCCTCGTC
>JAKPOE010000149.1 GCA_029548025.1 Spirochaetota bacterium | reverse complement strand
ATGCATGGAATTGTTGCCTGAATAGAAGCTGTAATAATACTGCATAAACTTCTTCCAGTGTATAGATAACTTTTACTATTCGGTTAAGTTTCAGTATATCATGAATGAATATATCATCCTCATGACTTTTATACAATACCATTGCATTTTTTTTTGGGAGCTTTCCCCCTATGTACATAGCTGCAATTTCATGAGGGCTTACCTGTGAACAATTAATGCACAAAATATCCATTGAATTGTCTGCACTGCAACAATCCTTCAAATCATTCATAACAATTGCATCATAGCCAAACTTTTTTATTAATGTCGATAGTCCCTGACAATGAAATATATTGTTATCCACTATGCCTATAATTCCGGAAACAAGTCCCTGGTACTTGTCACAGTAGGGAGGGATATACCTGCATTGAGATAATGGGAAAACAGCAGTAATACCATACTGGACAATATTTTTTTTATCAATCTCACTTATTGAAGATTTTGAGCTAACACCAATAATCTCTTTTTTGCGTCTGGAAAACTCATCAATAACTGACCCAATTCCATGGATGGCTGGTAATAACTCAACATCAATAATAGTGCACATATCGTCATTAACCCATTTATTAATCGTGGTTGTTTGCTCATCCCATACTATACAATCAACACAATCTAATTGTTTTGTTAGTTCATTTCTTTTGTGCTCATCATTGCTGATAAATATAAACTTTTGCATTTTTTTCACCGATTTACAATTGCTGGAAAAAACCAAAATATAATTTACGCTTTTTTGTATAATAAAAAGGTACCACCCCCGAAGATGGGAACCATCAAAAGGGGAGGACCACCATGTACAAAGAGTATAAAATAATTTATGTAAACATGTTTAAGGTAAAGCTATACAATACAAAGAAAATGCTCCTGTCATCCCACACAAAACACACTTTCCATTATCGTTATGCACTACAGACATTTTTGAAGACAAAAATAAGATTTTTTTCTCTTCTATTCTCACAATTATAGTTACAATCGTTAACGATAGTATGCTAACAATTATCCATACAATAAATACTGGTAAAACAATGTCATGCATATAATTTTTATTAACTGTGATAGTAATTTTGCTAACTTCTCTTTTCAATCATTTATTCCATTCATAAATCATAAACTTTTTACTTCTACATCAAAAACAAAATATGCTACAATTAATAATCCAAAAATGACGGCACTTGCACAACATATAATGCCAGCTATCGCAAATCCTTTATTGTCTTTAGCTATAGTTAATGCTACAATTGAAATTATTAATCCAGCAACACTAAATAAAATAGCTATCATAATAAAAGAATTAAGATAGGGAATAAAGATCGTAAGCATTGAAAGTAAAGCCAAAATTCCCCATATTAATGAAAGTTTTTGCATTGTATCCTCACGAACCCGTCCTCAAACCAATTGGGAATGAGTAGCATCGCCCCGGATATTGGGGTATAATGTCCCAAAGTAACAATAAACATAAATACTACCGTAAAGTGTAAAACAGAAGCCACAAAAAAGCAACCAGAAAAAATTGTATCAGTGGAGGATGATTGTAACGAAGTTGTCAAAGCGCTTGCCGCAAAAGAAACTGTAGCAAAAATAATCATAGGGATATTGGCTGTCCTGTATGTTTTTTTACTATACGGTTCTTTCAATGCATACCGAGCCCCCGGGAAAGTTAGTCAGGAGATGTTAGAACAAACAGAAAAGCTTTCATCAGAACAACAAAAAGCATTGGAACAGCTACAGCAATTACAAAAATTACTGGAAAAAATGCAGCAAGAAGAAAAAGAATAATTCATATAACGGTTACATCCTCTGTGCATAGAGGATGTAACCATTTAAATCTTCTTTACCTTATAGCCATCTGCTAATGCTACATTCACATGAATTACATCATCATTGAGGCTTTTAAAAATATAGCTGTCATCAATACTAGGTAACGCATCAGCATCACCCTGTGTCTTAATAACAGAACCCGCCGGGACATACCTCCTATCAGCTATGGTCACCCCCAGAACCAGTGATTTAGGCTCTACTACACAATTGTTCCCCACCTTTGCCTTGAATATTAACGATTGCATCCCTATAAAGGTACTATCGCCAACATACGCCGGGCCGTGAATCTGTGACTGATGTGCAAGTGAAACACGTTTCCCAACATATACAGCATATTTTTTACTATCTACCTCAACTAAATTGTTATTGATTGGATGCCCATTATGCTCTGTTTCAAGGGCATGAATGACGACCCCATCCTGAATATTGGAATCATCTCCTACATGAATTGGTTGCCCTTCATCACCACGCACTACAGCAAATGGTGCCACCATCACCCGTTTACCAATGATAACATGTCCAATGACGGCAGCCATTGGATGCAAATATGCCGAGGTATCCACCTGTGGAGAATATTCTTCACTGATGAAGTCTGTTTTTACATTGTTATGAATCATAGACCAATCCTCCATAAAAAATATATTGTTTTTTGAAAGGTTATCGATATTATATTTCTGTCAAGATTAATCACAATGACATGAATAAAAAAGCGTTGATGAATAACTATTATTGTTAGTATTGTGTACTCATTGAGAAGTTACTCATGGCTGGGGTGTAACCCATAGATGATGTCTATGGAATAATACTTTAATTGTAAGGCAAAGCCGATAGTTATTGCCTATGGTATGCATCGTCGCAGCAAAGAATCTACTTTTTCATAACAGAGATTCTTTGGGACTGCGCACATGCAAATGACAATGATCGTAGGGGATTTTTTAGCCGATGTACTCCCTATGCTTGACAATGCTTGGCAATGATTAACAATGCTATGGTGGTGTTAGTGATGGCATTACTATATTTAATTTAAGTGAACCTTTATCAGGTTTTTCATCATTAAAAAATTAATAACAAAATATTATGTTTAAACAATTACTTCATAGGTACTCTATCCATCAGGTAACTCTGTTATCAACGGAGTCACCATTGCATCAGCGTATAGTTCGCTATTTAACCCGAAATCGCATAGAATTTTCTACAATTACATCGTTCAATGATAGTGCTGACACTTCTCTGTTAATTTTGCCGTTGAGCATGCATACCATAACACCTGTTTCTGATATATTACAACAAATGTTGCAATTGGATCATACACCGCTATTGGTTTTTGCTACTGATTTTCCTGTAACAACGCGCTTCAAAAAAAGGTTCAGTATAGCTGGTATAATCGGCATACTGGAGCTAACCGAACATCCTCGTTTTATTACAGTAGAATCGCATACCACACAATCCAATCCAACGGCTTCGTTAAATGCCTTAATATACACCACAGAAAACCTTATTTCACGCAGTATCTATAAAATATTATCACAGAACATTTTATATAATGCATTGATCAAATTACACCCTTCTATTATCTGTATTACTACCATTGAGGGAACAATAATATATTTTAGAGCAAATAGAGAGTATTTACAGCGCAATAATAATATTAAAAAGATACTCTATGGAAAAAAAATTTATGATTTTGCAACTAATCCTGATTCCATAAATAACCTTTTTA
>JAKPOE010000117.1 GCA_029548025.1 Spirochaetota bacterium | reverse complement strand
ATGATGAGCGCTAATATGGGCATTACCGATGAAACAAGGATGAAACAGATACTGGGTGATAGGCTATTTCGCGATATCTCTATAGTAACAATCGATGAAGAGTATCTAAAAAAAACTGGAGCACGTACACTTTTAAAAAATTATAAAGCCATCCCCAATTGCAAATACTTTATTCTTCATAGTAAAACCGACAGGATCATCCCTTTTGATGAAGGGAAATCGCTGTTCAACTTTTTAAAAGGAAGCGGTACATTTTCTGAATTTTTAGGCACAGAACTTTTAGATCATGTATCCGGACGCATTACCGTCAAAGGTTTTGTCAGTGAACTGAAATATATGAAACACTTTTTTGACGAACTTTTTGAGGGCGACAGTTACTGAGTACTGGGGTTTTCCTTATAATGCTATAAGGCTCTGACCCCTTTTTATACCCACTGTGCAATGGAGTAGCGCTTGCGATACGCCTCCTCATACTGTAAAAAACGTCTTACCCGTTCACTGAAACTGTTTCCCAACTGCAGAAAGTACTCATGATGGTCTATCGGTACCCCAACATCAGCATCCTCCTGTAAATAGGATTGTATACTGCTGTAGCGATACTTGATAGGACTATCGCACCTGCGCTTGCGTACCGGATTAAACGCTATGTACCACAGCAACCACAAGAGATAATGAAAGGCATCATGTGCAAACTGTACAATGATGTCCTTATACCGCTCATTCCAGAATGGCCCGGTCCTGCCGGTTATTTTATTATACACCTCGGCAAACCGAGCCTTGATATACTGCACAATGCGTGCTATGGGCGCTCCCGTGCTGGTTGTGTGGATAACCATATGGATGTGATTGTCCATGATGCAGTAGGCAATAAGCTTAAAGTCATATTTTTCTTTTGTTCTGTTCAATATGTCTACAAAACAGGCTTTAAAGTACTCCTCCTGCATCATATCCCGCCACTCGATACAGCGGATCATGATGTGATAGGTATGCTCGGGCAGTTGTATACGCAATTTCCGTGCCATTGGTATTCCTCCGTTTTTTTATTATAATTGAAATCTCTACTATATAAAACGCCGGAGATGGAAAAAATTAAAAGAAATGGTGCATTTTTTTTTATTTTGTAAAAAAAATCGCATATATGGGTATTAATGGGGTCGGAGCCTATGTTCTGTGCCTGCGTAAGTACATAACTATTACGTTGAAAATTGGATTACACATGAGAAAATGAGAAAAAAATGGGGTCAGAGCCTACCCACATTATATAAAGGGGAAAAATAATAATAAAATATTGACTTTTATGGTATATAGCAGTATGTTGTTAACTAAACGGTTAGTTACTATGAAAACAAGTAAAGATAAGATTATTCATGCAGCTATAATAGAGTTTGCTAACTATGGTCTTGATGGT
>JAKPOE010000090.1 GCA_029548025.1 Spirochaetota bacterium | reverse complement strand
AATATTGATTCAATCAACCAGGCAGGCAATAATGTATCACAACAGATTAATGCACTGGCAAATACATTTAACGAAGCTATAACTGGCATAGAAAAAGGAAGGGAAACTATGCAACATGCTGTTGCGGCAATAACCGATATCTCAAATTATTTGCAGACTGTAGAGTCAACGGTTTCTGCCATTAATGAAGTAGCCGATCAAATTAATCTGTTAGCACTCAATGCAGCAATTGAAGCAGCCCGCGCAGGTGAACATGGCAGAGGATTTGCTGTTGTTGCAGATGAAGTTAATAAATTAGCTGATAAGACTGCTGCACTTGTAAAAAGCATACAATCAACCATTGATCGATATACCGGTAAGGTAAAAAATGAGATACAATTTATTAGCCATACAGCCAATTTGTTTGAAACAGTACGTGATAACATTCTAAACACCGGGAAGGTATTGACAACTACACAGGAATTTACAAAAAATCTTAATGATCAAAATGCAAACATTCAGGAGAAAATACAAAAGCTTGTACAACTTTCAAATGAAATCTACACAACATCAAATGAACAGCAAATTACAATAGATGAGCTAACGAAAGCAATTAATGCAATCAATGAAGTTGCATCACACACTTCCGATGAATCTGTAAACATCCAGGATATATCTTAAAAATTAGAAGAAAATGCTGCTAAGCTATTAAAAAATATAGAATTTTTTAAACTTTGATGAGGAATGAGATAGACACATACTATCGCCCAAATAATGGTAGCCTTCCAGAGTACAATTACCATAACGATAAAATGGTCATTACTATACCAAGCATAATGTATAGTATTCCAATCACCATAGCCAGTATCTGCTCGTTTGCCTTATTAGCAAAAAAAGCGCCTGCTACACCACTGCCTGCAGCACTAATACCTGTTATTAATCCAGGAAGAATTCTTATATTACCATGGAGGGCGTATCCAAATGCACCTGAACAGGCAGTTATTGTCATGAGAAGTGATGAAGTACCAATTGCCATATGAATAGGGAAATTGAGAACAAAAATCAGGATGAGCAGTATCATAAGTCCTCCACCAGCGCCAAAAATTCCAGTCATGATACCCACAAAAAAGCCCAATATCAAAACAGCCATGATTTTTTGAGTGTGATTTTCAAGGTTTAGTATTTTCTTTGTTGTGCTTGCAACCGATTCGCGATTTATCCCTTTTTTCCACATTGCAATACCCATACCTGCCATAAAAATTCCAAACGCTGCGCCAAGGCTTATTTCAGGAATTTTGGCCGAAAAGCCAGTACCAACCTGAGCTCCTATGATTGAACCTATGGCTATCCATATTCCTGATTTTAAATTTATATTACCATGCTTGTAATAAATGTATGTTATTGCTAACGATGATATGACATTTACCATTAAACTTGTTCCTATCGCTTCATGGATTGAAAATTTAAGCACCATACTCACCAGCGGTACAAATATCATAACTCCTGAAGCACCGGTTATACCGGTTACCATCCCGGTGATTGCACCAATTATAATCATGGCAGTTATAAAACTGATATTCATTGATGTGCCTCATTCACTGTTACAATTTTTAATCCAACCAATGTTTTTTTTAACACTAAAAAAACCTGCCAGTAGTTATAAACTATAGATTCTTCAATATTAAGCTTACTGGATTAGAAAACAATGTACCCAAACTATACAACATCATTTTACGGGCTTTAGTATCTGGTAAAGTTTATCTTCAAAAACTTTTTGATTATATTTTTCTTTTTCAAAATCATCAGGGAAAAGATACAAGATAAGTATCCACTCGCCTTTGACGATATCAAATTTAGCCGACATGGCATAGATTTTTATATAATCCTCTGTTGCAATAATTTTTATCCGAACCCTTTCCCCTTTTGGTATAGTATAGTCACCACGGGAAGCATCAGTTAAGATGATATATTCACCTTCATACTTTTTTAAATCTGCTTGAACATCTTTTGACATAAAACTTGAACATTGTATAAACGATGTAAAAAGTACAAATAAGAAAAATAGTATAAAAACACATTTCCCGTAAATTTGCGCTTTTGACAAAAGCATATAATTCATTATTAAACGCTCCTAAAAATAAATTTATTAACCTCGCCCTCACCAAATTAATACTGTATAATTCAAATATTGCTACTCTTAATACAAGGTACCTATGCTTTTAATGTCAATTATATTTTACCGATGGCATTAAATAGTGCACACGCATAGTATGTTTTTATTAAAAATTATATTGCATCTAAAATCAATTAGATTACAATGTATCTCAATTTTATTTTTACGAGGTTATATATGTTCATTGACTCTCATGCTCACTTTGATCTTTGTGCTGAAGATCATAAAACTTCGGCTGAAACAATCATTTCCTTAATGGAAGATAATAATGTTACAACTGCTGTTCATATTGTCATCGACACAACAGGGATACAGTGGGGACTGGATTTTATTAACAGGCATGCCGATAAAAATATCTACATTGCAATGGGAATACATCCATCATCGTTAGCTGATTCTGAAGCATTGCATCAATTATCAGTAACTATCGCCCATAATAAAAAAACCATACCGCATAAAATTTTTGGAATTGGTGAAACTGGTTTAGATTATTATAGAATGCGCCAGCCTAAATCAATGCAAATTGCATCATTCCACTTCCAGATACAGCTTGCAAAGGAGCATAACCTCCCGGTTATTATTCATTCGCGTGATGCAATGGATGACACCTATGCAATAGTAAAAGAGTATGCACCAATGCACGGAATTATTCATTGTTTTTCGGGCGATCATATTGACGCAAGGAAATTTATTGACCTTGGATTTTTTATATCATTTGCTGGCAATGTCACCTATAAAAGTGCCACCAATCTGCAACAGGCGGCTTCATATATCCCTATGGATACGATGCTTCTTGAAACTGATGCGCCCTTTTTAACACCTGTTCCCTTCAGAGGAAAACCCAATCATCCCGGGCTTGTACAGTATACCTATAACTATATTGCCTTATTACGAAAAATTTCTTTATCAAATTGTATTGACAATATCGCTCAGAACTTTTCAAATGTGCTAAAGCTTAATAATTGATAGTATCATGGCAATTGAAGTTTATACATCAGATTTTCTTATCATCGGAAGTGGCATTGCTGGTTTATCCTTTGCGATTAAGGCATCACAGTTGGGAACAGTACATATTGTTACCAAAAAAAAGGATTTTGACTCCAACACCAACTATGCACAGGGCGGAATTGCATCGGTATTTGATCCTCACGACTCAATTGAATTACATATACAGGATACATTAATTTCGGGTGCGGGCTTATGCAATGAACAAGCGGTGCGTATATTAGCCGAAAGTGGACCAAAACGGGTTCAAGAGCTTATGGATTGGGGCGCACATTTCAGCACACGAGCAAATCAAAATGGTAGTGTAACACTTGATTTAGGAAGGGAGGGTGGACATTCACATAACAGAATAGTCCACGCAAAGGATCTCACCGGACAGGAAGTGGAACGCGCTCTTTTAGATGCAATTGCAAAAATAAAGAACATCACTGTATTTGAAAATCATACCGCTGTTGATTTGCTTACACAACATCAATTGAAATTAGCAGGCAGGCATACTAATAATAGTGTTAGTGATATAACATGCTATGGTGCTTATATCCTTGATAATACCAGCGGCGTTGTTCATATTTTTAATGCGGCATATACATTGCTTGCTACTGGCGGGATTGGTCAGATTTACCTTCACACCACAAATCCTGACATAGCAACTGGTGACGGCATAGCGATGGCATACCGAGCTGGGGCTTTCATTGCTGATATGGAGTTTATTCAATTTCATCCCACAGCTTTTTATCAACCCGGCAATAAAGAACGTTCTTTTTTAATCAGCGAAGCTGTTCGCGGTGAGGGTGGCATCCTTGTGAACAGCCGTGGTGAACGTTTCATGGATACGGTGCACCCTCTGAAAGAACTGGCGCCCCGCGATATCGTGGCAAGAACCATTGACATGGAATTAAAACGGCTTGGCGACCATTGCGTATTCCTTGATATCTCATTTAAGGATAGAGATTTTCTTATTTCACGATTTCCAACAATCTACCGCTATTGCATGGAAGCTGGCATCGATATGACGAAAGAACCTATACCCGTAGTTCCGGCTGCTCACTACCTGTGTGGTGGTATTGTTTCGGATTTAAACGGGAAGACATCTATTGAAAACTGTTATGTTTCAGGCGAATCGGCCTGTACCGGTATTCACGGGGCTAACAGGCTTGCCAGTAATTCGCTGTTAGAGGGGATAGTTTTTTCGCATCGCGCGTATTGTCATATACAAACAATTTTTAATTCTGAGCTTAAAGCAACCATACCAGAATTTCCTCAGTGGGACAAACAAGGGACATTTGATCTGGAAGAGTGGATATTAATTCAACATAATGTCGAGGATGTTAAGCGGATTATGTGGGATTATGTAGGTATAATGCGTTCAAATCTTAGATTGGAGCGTGCTGAGCGGCGTATTGCTTTGTTAGAAGATGAGATTCAGGACTATTACAAACGAAGCACCGTAACCTCACGGTTAATAGAACTTCGCAATCTGGTTACAACAGCAAAGCTTGTTGTGGAAAGCGCATTGTTGCGCAAAGAAAGCCGTGGTTTACATTACAACATCAACTATCCCCGACAGGATGAAAAATTAAAGGGAAGCTTCGTTATATCGTGTAATCAACCCCCAATGTTTATGAAAATTTCTGATATTTCATTTTCGTGATGTGCTTATTGCTTTTACTGCAATGTTTTTATGGCGATAGTTACTGTAATAGTACTATGCCCATTATTTTATCATTGACACTGTGACAAAATAGACTATAGCAGGACTTTGAAATTTTGTTATGAGGTGCTACCGAAGTTTCTCAATCATACAGATTTCCTGTGCTGAGCCGAAGTCGAAATAAAGAAGCTCGTTGTTAAAAGAAGAGATTATTCACGGTTACACCTTTCAGAATGACAGAGAGTGCATCGTGCTATTAATATAACAATGGCTCATAATTCTATTTCAGGAGAATGGTACTATGGCAAAGCGGTTAATACTTCACGGTGTTGTTCAGGGAGTATTCTGTCGGTATTACTGCAGCGAAACAGCAAAGCGTTTGGGGCTCCATGGAAGTGCCAGCAATCTACCTGATGGGACCGTTGAGGTTCTACTGGATACTGATGATAACACAAGGCTTGAAGCATTTATACAGGCACTGAAAACAAATCCTTACGACATCCGTTTTTATGGATCAATCAGCACGGTGGATATATCCGACTATCATGGAACCATTCGCGGTGACTATCGCTTTTAGCTTAATTGTCTTCCTGTATTTTTTGCGGTTTGGGCACTTTCATGGTACGCGCATACACCGTTTCAAAGTACTTTGTAATATCGCTAAAATTCATACTTAACATAATAGCAAGCGAGGTGTTTTTTACCCTGTTGTAATATGCATCTACCTCATCTTTAAAATGGTTGTTGAAATGTTCCTTTGAATATCCATGTGAAAATTTATATCCACCCATACGACGCACATCGCCATTGAATTCAGGATTGATATGATATAGTTCATGAAAAGCAACGTTGAGCTTTTCATACACAGGCAGATCAAAATAGCGCGGGACGTAAAAATAAAGTAAATACAAAATTTCATGGTTACCATTCATAATCTTAGGGAAAGCGTACCAGTGATTCTTAAATTTTTTTAACGGCACACCATCTTCAAATCGCAGGGGTACAACCTTGGCAAATATTGCACCGCCCCTGCTGTTTCTATTGTTGGCGCTGCAAACAAGGATACGATTCATGTCAATATGCTGGTATGCGGGCGTTGATTGTATAATATCACCCAGCAGGTATGTCATAAAATCAGAAAGGTTGATAGAAATATCACTTTTCATATTACTGCTGTGATGCCAGTTTAATTAACTCTTTTGCATGTTTAACCGATAGTTCCGTAACCACCTCACCAGCTAACATGCGGGCAACCTCATGAACTTTTTTATCGTCCGAAAGCTTTTCCACCAGTGTTGTTGTGCGTGCATTGATCTTCTTCTTCTGAACCATATAGTGATTATCAGACATTGCTGCTATCTGAGGAAGATGCGTTATAACAAGCACCTGCCGCTGTTTGGCTAATGTTTTCAACTTTTTCCCAACAACCTCCGCTGTTTTGCCTCCAATGCCTGCATCAACCTCATCAAACACCAGCGAGTCAACAATATCAGCATCAAGAATACATTTTTTCAATGCCAGCATGATGCGCGACATCTCACCACCACTGGCTGCTTTCCTCAGTTGCCGCAAATCCTCGCCTTCGTTTGCCGACAGCAAAAACTCTACCCTGTCAAGACCATGCGGATATAAAATATACCGTTTATTGTTTGCTTCGATCTGTCCATCAGGACTTAACTCGCGCTTAATGGAAACCCTGAAAACAGTGCCCTGCATTCCCAGATCAGCCAGCTCAGATGTTACCATCCCTTCTAATTTTTTAGCAGCTTCAAGGCGCTTATCCGAAAGCAACAGCGCTACCTCGCGTGCCTTTGTTAATGTGCTATCATACTCCTGCTGCAATTTATCAAGCGCTTCCTCGGTGGATGTTATTGTTGCAAGTTCCCTCTTTGCATTTTGTGCGTATGCCAGTACATCCTCTATGGTATCGCCGTATTTTTTCTTTAAGCTTGCAATGAGCGCAAGACGTTCTTCAACCTGGTTGATGCGTTCAGGTGAAAAATCGATAGAACGGGCATAATCACGCAATGTAGCATGAGTATCCTCAAGTGAAAAATAGGCATCGCGCACCGATTCAAGCAGCGGTGACAAATTAGGATCATAATTTGCCATATGGCCCAAACTCATTTCAATCTTCTTCAAATTTTGTATAACCCCCCGGTCATCCTGCATCAATTCCTGCACAGTAGTAAGTTCATGAAAAAGCTTCTCCGCATTGCTCAAAAGGCTTGACTCATTTTTGAGCAGTTCCTCTTCGTTTGGCTGTAGATTTGCCTGTTCAACCTCGCCTATAGCATGTGAAAGATAATCAATGCGGCGTGCCTTTTCGCGTTCATCTATCTTAAATGATTCAATTTTTTCTTTGATTTCAGTTAATGTTTTGTGCAAATCATGCATCTGCTGCACCAGTGACTGCAACCCTCCAAAATTATCCAGAAGCTCCCTGTGTTTTACCACCTGAACAATATTTTGATGCTCGTTCTGGCCATGAATATCTACTAAATAGTCAGCTATCTCTTTTAATTTTGCAAGCGGGATCTGTACACCATTGGCAAAACATCTTCCCTTGCCATTGGCATATATCTCACGGCGCAAAATCAATGTATCATCGTCATTATCTATGCCCGATAGTTCCAGCAATTGTTTTACCTGCGGCAGTGAACCTATCTCAAAAACACCCTCCAGCACTGCCCTATCGTATCCTGAGCGTATCATATCGGTTGACATCTTTTCGCCCAGCACTCCTGAGAGCGCATCAATAAGGATGGATTTACCAGCACCCGTTTCACCGGTTAAGATGTTTAATCCCTTTCCAAAACTGATTGATAGCTCATCGATCAAAATAAAATTTTTAATTCGTAATTCTACCAGCATAGTTCACTCTATTTCATTATTAGCACCCCATCCTAACTTTTGACGCAATACATCAAAATAACGCCTTGATGGGTGGTTGATCACCTGTATCACATGTACCGACCGTGAAAAATGAATCACATCGGTATCCTGCAAAGCAATAGCTTCCTGACCATCTATTGTCAATAATAAATTTTCA
>JAKPOE010000089.1 GCA_029548025.1 Spirochaetota bacterium | reverse complement strand
CATTTAGTTCTGGAACAACTCTCCCGCTTTCAGGAAACGTTTCTAATTGTTGAATATGGTTTACTATAGATTGAATAACTTTATGTGCGTACAAAGCTGAATCAAATGCAATAAATTCATATATGTGCCTTAAATCATCTTTTGCTGGTTGGGAAAATACTACCATGATTGCATTTCTTTTTTTAATGCATCTAAAGACACTATTTTACCTTTATCAATTGCATTAAGACCATTTTTTATTTTATCGATAACATAAAGGCTATACATGATATCTTCCAATGTAGCAGTATCAGGCAAAGAGTTGATAGCGTTAAGGGCTTTTTGCTTTATAGTTTGCATTTACGATATTCCTCGTTATTATTATTTACCATTAATTTAAATGTACTATGTAGCATAGCATAAAAAAATAAAAAATTCAATTAACGTAATAAACTAAAACTATTGTAAAGCATACAACAATAACGACCTGCTATTAATATACATTTTTATATTAATGAAAGTCAATAAAAAAAATAGGTCAACTCATTGCCCCTGTGAAAAGTACAAGTAATATAGTACAATCCTAAAACCATGTGCATGGTGGTGGTGGGCAAGCCAACGCTCAAAGGGGCATTGCGTGAGATAGCGCAAAAATATGGGATAGCGCTCACCGAAGGTGCCATGCAGTTTATGGTAACCACTAATAGTGGCGGTGATACTGTTACATAACGTTTTAATGGGAAATGAGAAGGGAAATGAGAATTTTTGTGTAAAAAAAATAGAGAGTGATTTCCTTAAATTTATTTTAAAGCTTATACAGGGGAGGTGATGTAATAGCAGGGTACGGCAGTTGCACAGGGATGTGTGGTGCCTTTGGATGCGGGCGCATGATAGGGCAGCCTGCCGTTAATCTATCATTCAATAAATTATTTCTTATCAATGATAACAGAAAGAGTTTCAATAACATCAAAAAAATTATCCCATTCATAGTATTTTTTGCCTTCGGGCAAAAACTGTTTCAGCATGCTACGCGCAAAGACTATATCAGCATGTTTTGCCATCTCGATGTCGGTTGGTCCATCACCAACAGCTATCCTGCATTGTGCCCGATAGTTATCCATAATGACAGCTTTTGCTACCAACTCACCTCCATACTCATAATCAGAATACAGCTTTAGGTAATCGCCGCTTGCATCAACCCGTGCGGCATAGATAGCCTCTACGTTATTGATTAAATCTCCCAGCTTACGAACAACGCAATCATATAAGCCGCCAGAGATGATGACAACCGGGATAGAATGGTTATTGCAGTAACATAAAAACTCAGGGAAACCGGGCCTCATGTCAATAGCATCAATATAGGCAAGCATCGCTGGATATAGTGAAGAAGGTAATGACTCAATAACTGCGCGTACACCTTCCCTGATGGTAAGCTGACGCTCCCACATCCTTTTGCCAATTTCATGAAAGGTATCCGGTGCAAACTTCTGGCACATCCCCACAAATGTTTCTTCTGCAGTGATAGTGCCATCAAAATCACAGAATAGTATGTACTGATAGTATTTTTGTTCCATTGTTTGTTTGATAGTTTCTCTATAACAGGCACGCTGCTACTCAGATGAGCTATCGCCCTTAGATTGTTCAAGAAGAGCGGTTGCATTGTCAAGAATACTGCGTGATGTCATTGCAAGCTTTTGAATTTCATCAACCATCTGGCTGACAACCTCATTCATATGCTCAATTGCTCTGGCACTTGATTCAATAGCTGCCTTTTGTTCTTCGGTGCCCGTGCCTATGTTCTTTGCTAATTCCACATTTTTTTCCATCTGGGCGATGATGTTTTTAATGTATTTTTCTTCAACGGTGGTGCTGTCCTGCAAAATTTTAATTTTTGATGAGCTTTCTGCCATTTTTGCAATTAGCTCTTTGAGCATTGCTGCCGTAGTACGAATTACTTCAACACCTTTTTCGGTAGTTTTAGTGCTTTGCATAAGGACACTCTCAATGTCTTTAATACTTTCAGATGTTTGATATGCTAATTTGCCAATTTCATCGGCAACAACGGCAAAACCTCTTCCGTAATCGCCGGCACGTGCTGCTTCAATGCTTGCATTAAGGGATAAAAGGTTAATCCTATCGGCTATATCAACAATAACACCAATGGTTTCGGCAATTTTTTGGCTCTGGTTGCGAATTTCATTGATAGTTGATTCTACATCCCGTATTCGTTCATTTGCGCTGCCAGTCTGAGCAACAACATTGTCAACTTCATGTATGGTTTTATCCAGATTTTGACGGGTTTCGTTTTTTATTATCTTAAATTCGCTTACAATAGTTTCCATCATTGTATTGCCGCCAACCTGCTCTTCGGAGCTGTGCGCAATGCTCTCGGCTGAACCTAATAACTCTTCAAGTGTTGCTGATATCTCTTCAAAGGTTGAAGCCTGGTTTTGCATCTTATCATTAAACATGATGGTTAATTCATCCTGACGTTGTACCTGTTGCAGTAAATCAGATACCTTTTCCTTGATTATCTCATTCAGTTGTTTTTGCTTTTCAGATTGGCCATGGATAATAGATAGTTGCCTGGTGGACCTGTCATCGTATTGTTCAACAATCTGTATGTTTTTGTACGCCAGTATTCCAAATATGCCGGTAATTACTATCATGAATATTTCTCTAAAAATTATAAAGCCGTGAATTGGCTTCCCATCAATGGTTGCATCCCAGTGAATATCTGCCCCATGAGCTATCGCCAGCAATAAAAAAGCAACCCAGGTAACAATGGCATATGAAGAATAAAACGCTACAAGGCGTTTGTTAAAATAAAGCTGTAATAAAACCATGAATATAATAAGTAAAATTGAGCTATTGTATGATTCCAGGGCAAATGTCCAGTCATAGGTTGTTGCATACGCAAACTTAGCAGCTAATGGAATGGTCAGGGTTATAAAGCCTAATAGCCATTCCAGAATTTCAGTTCGTTTAAGTGTTTTTTTTCTTTTGTATATACTATAGGCAATAAGTAAACAGATTATACTGGCAAATGAAAGCTTCAGGATTTCAAAAAGATCAACTTTTGCTATGAACTGAAATACATGCGCTATCAATGCTATCAAAATAAATAAAATTATATATGTCCCACTGGATTTAATTTCCAGTATCTGTCGGGATGTGTATTGTGTATCCATTGTGACCTCTTTACTATTGTAAGGTTGTCCAAACTTTATACAAAGAATACAACATAACAATGAAAATAGCAAATTTAAAAAAAGAAAAATACAGCAATTAAAACTTCTAAACTATTCAAAATAGAATAGACATATTTTGCCTACTATAATAATAGCACATCATACCACTGTATGCATAAATTTTATCCCAATACATAACTGATGATATATTCGCGTTTATCTATTGCAGGATGATGTGTGACAGCAAACCTTCCATCTATTTTGTAGTCAATAGTTCCATAGTGGAAATGACACAGTGCAATACCCATATCTATCATCTGAAGGTCATGGAATCCCAGTAAGGCTCTGTTCCTGTCGTAGTATCCCGGTGTACGTTCCAGATAGAAATGGAATGCATTGTTATTGAAAAGGATACGCCATGGCTGTTTGTTGGATGCCGATGGCGCAAGCCGTACCAATTCCAGCAATGTTATAAAAGGCTCTGACCCCTTATAGGGATTGTTCCATGTATGTTCAAAGAACAGTTCATCAGCCTTTTTCCGTGTATCAGAACCAGCTATATACCGTACAGAGCGTTCAAACATCCTTTTTTTATCAGCTGGATAGCCCAGCGATATAACAGCAGGTACAATCTCATGGGGCAGTAATCCCATTATCTGGTTAAATGGGCCTCTGGTAAAGGTACCACCCAGCCAGCATGTTCCAATACTGCGTTCTGTTGCTGCTAATACCATCTGCTCAAGAGCATATCCAAAATCTACCAGCCCTTCCTTTGTATCAGTAGTGGTTGCTGCAATAAATCCCTGGGGATTTTTTATAAATCCATACGTACCAATCTTTTGTGGTAGCTTTACCCTGTTATTGTGTATCAGCGTTATTCGCAGGGTAGTGCCAGATAATGTGCTTATTGCTGCAATACACTGTTGCAGATAATCGTAGTCTTCATCTTTTAGTTCTTCATTGGTATAGGTACGGCATGAATAGCGGCTGGATATTGTTTTCAGTACTGGCTGTGAAAGGTTAACCATTTTTTACCTCACTATAATAAAATATAACAAAGAATAAAAAAATTTTGATTATTTGTAGTGAACTGCTAACCCTATATCCCTATATACTGAAAGATAGCATAATTGCAATAATTTTATAGTAGAAAAATGACCATTTATGGAACCTTTCGTGTTTTTATCAGGTCTAATAGCTTTGTTGGGAAGAATAAGCTTTCACGTTTAATTTTATAATGAAGGGGATGGCTATGAAACGAATAAGTCTGGCGTTTGTTGTGATAATGCTGGTTACATCAGTAGCATTTGGGGGCGAACCTAAAGGAAGAGGACATGATTGTCCTGATATGCAGATGAAAAAGGGCCCCATTTTTGGTGATGTAGAACGTTTAAAGCAGGAGCTTGGATTATCTGATGCACAGGTTGATAAGATTATTGCAATCAACAAACAATATGGAATGAAGATGCTTGACATACGGGAAAAATTAGCACCCAATGTTATTCAGCTAAAAAAGCTTTTGCTTCAGGATGACGTTGACATTAATGCAGTGCGTGCTAAACTAAAAGAGATAGCAGATTTGCGGGTAGAGCTACATCTTTTACGAATTCAGCATGTCATTGATATTGAAAAGCAGCTTAATAAGGAACAACTTAACAAACTAAGGAACTATAAAAGAGCAGAGATGAAAAAGATGAAAAAGATGCACCCCGGCGGTGATTGTGGACCAATGGGTCCTGAGGGTCCTGATGATGGCCCAATGATGTAGGGGCAAAGGCTTATCCTGATGGATGCAAGTGAATTTACGGCAATAGTACATGAAACAAAGGATGGTGTGCTGCGAGCAGTGCAAAAGCACCTCGCAGCACAATTTTATGAGGCAATTGATGATGTTGTGCAGGAAACATATCTACGGGCATATAAAAGCCTTGCAGCGGGTAAGTTTGAAGGAAGGTCAACGCTTGATTCATGGCTATACAGGATTGCTGCCAATGAGTCAAAACGCATGAATGGTAAATTATTACGGGAGCAGAAAAAGCTACAGAAATTATCAAGGGCAACAACCGCATATTCACCTGCAATAGATTGCGAGGAACTATCGCTTATGCCAGTCATTGAGATGCTTCCTGATAAGTATAAAGATGTAGTAAAACTGAAGGCACAGGGTAACAATGAATGGGAGATTGCAACAAAGCTCAATATTCCTAAAGGCACTGTTAAATCCCGACTGTCACGAGGGAAGGATTTATTATTACGCTTGTTGCAGGAGGAACTATGAACAATTATAATCTACTTTTTAATGAAGCAATTCAACAGCGGCTGCACAGTTCACAGTGGGATAAAGCTATGGCTTTGCAGGTAATGGCAAAGGTTAAAAAAAGAAATAGATTATATACTGCTTTTGCCTCGGCAGCGGCTATGATACTATTTGCGGCTGCTGTTACCCTGTGGCAGTACAATTCTGATGATAGCACCAATAATGCTATGTACAGCTTTGTACATGCTCAGGTTAACGGGGTGTATACGACTGTTTTTCCTGAAGCAAACAACGCTGACATGCTGTATGGTGATGATAGAGTGGGTGATATTATTGAAACATCGTTATTTGAGCGGTAGTTTATAGTTGCACAGGTTCATCAAGCCACTGTTTCTTTTGCCAGCTATACCACTGATACGGGTGAAATGAGATTTTGTATTCCATAACCGTACAGCCGGGAACATAATATCCTAAATAAAGATAAGGTAAATTTTTATCTTGAGCCAGTTGTATTGCATACAGGATGCTGAAGATACCGGGGCTCAAGTGTGCAAAGTCAGAATGAAAAATACAATAGATTGTATTGAGCGCTTTGTTAGTTTCATCAATGTAATCAACGGCAAAGAGGGTGGAATGTATGTAGTATTCAATTTGATAGGTGTTGGTACATATATCCAGGACATTGCTGATTAAAAATTGTCGAGATGGCGGCTGGCCAAAACGCGATAATGAATGATCCCCATAAATATCGTAGATCCTTCTGGTTAAGGAAAGTTCACTCACTTTTACGGTTGTTTGTATATTTTTTCGCTGTGTCCTGCGATGGCTTTTTGATGGTTTAAATTCAAATGTTTTAACCCTCACGGGTATGCACAACATACAGCCGGGGCATTCGGGCTTAAAAAATGTATATCCAAAATGGCGCCAACCCTGGACAAGTAAATGGTCAAGATCGTCCTGTGATAGGCTATAGAGTATGCAGTAACGGTATAATTTTGTTCTGTTGCCAAGATAGGGGCATGTTTCGGGGCTGGCTATAAATGATCTTCCAGAGTGTTCCATAATTATGTACTATAATAACAAAAGTATTGTTGTCAATTGAATGGCAATAGTGCTTGCAATAAACTATATCCGTAAAGAGCCAATGCATACGCTCTAATCAATAATTATAAGTATGGCGATAGTTACTCTAAAACAAAAAATTGTTACATAAACGATTGGTTGTTGCATGAATTATTCATTCAGTTTCATCCTCCATGAGATCCTGAAACAAGTTCAGGATGACGTTCTCACCATGGTCATTCTGAGGGACGTAGTCGCGAAGAATCTATTCTTTTATACAACGACGAGATTCTTCACTTTGCTCAGAATGACATTCTCCGTTCAGGATGACTGTCGCCAACTATTTTCATCCCTTATGGATGGCCGGAAGACAGCCCCTATAAACTTCTCAATACTTTCAATAGTATATAAACGTAACAGGTATTTGAAATAATAGTAATAGCGTATGGTACGATGTTATGATAAAAGTGTCAATTATTTTCCAGAGGTTTACTCATGATAGTTTTTTATTTGATTTTCTCTATTTATTTGTTAAACTTATAAAAAATTGTTTTCTTAATACTATACAGTATAGTATGAACACCTTAAACAATCAGGTTTTTTTATTATATACGATGGTATACAATATTTTACTGATGCTTGTGCCAACAAGGGAATGTCCAAAAACTAATTATTAAAGGTTCCATGATAATGGTAGAATCTTTTTTAACCAGGGAAAAATACCGTTTTAATTACGTCGCTCGCCTGTCGTGGAGCTTGATACTTTTTACTATTGTTGTATATAATTTTAAAGGGATATTGTTAATTCTTTCAACGTCATATCTTGTTTACAGTATTCTATGGGCAATAGCAGTAGAATTAGATGCTCCATTGATACACTATCAAAATACGCGGTATATTCGTATAACATTTGATGCATTTTTTTATACCATGGTAATTTATCTAACAGGTGGTATAAACTCATTTTTGTTGTTAAGTTACATACTATTCATTATGATGGCTTCACTCTATACAACGAATCGATATGGTATATATGCGATAGTTATCTGTATGATTTATTACAATGCAATGCTGGCTATGATATATTATAATATTATTCCATCGGTAAACATCCTTGCCAATGAAATACAATCTTCGGTTGCTATCACCACTACCTCGGTGATGTTTACTAATTTTATTCTGATTTTGGTGTCGGTTATTCTGCACCGGATTACCTATAGATTGTATTTCAAACTTAATGAAAAAACAAATGAACTGCAGACAGAACGAAATGTTCTTAAAAAATGGAATGAATTAATAGAACAGGATTTAAACCTTGCCCGGAAAATTCAAATCAAACTTATACCCAATAAAGATCCTTATCCATTCATACATTCATTATATGTGCCTATGGAAGCTGTCGGCGGAGATTTTTATGATTTTATTGAATTTAAAGAATCAAAGGACATTGGCATATTTGTGAGTGATGTTTCCGGACACGGAGTACATGCGGCATTTATTACCTCGATGATAAAGACTCTTATATTACAGGCAGGGGTAATCAGAAATAATCCGGCAGAATTATTGCGCTATCTTAATAAAATGCTGTACGGTATTACGGCGGATAATTTTATTACAGCTTTTTACGGGATTTATAATCCTTTAAATCATAGCATAACCTACGCCAGTGCAGGTCATAATCCTCCCTATGTTATTTCAGGAAGGAATATAATTCAGCTTAATAAAAGTAAAGGAATCCCATTAGCATTGGAAAATAATGATTATCTGTTTTCAAGGGGAAAAGATTATAAAAATGTGACATATGGCATGAACTCGGATGACCGAATTGTTTTATATACTGATGGATTGATTGAGGAGCATGTTGATGATGACCATTATAAAAATTTTGGAGAATTGATGCGGCAGGAAATACTGCCGTATGCTCAAAGCTATTCAAGTAAAGAAATTATTGATACATTGTACACCAGTCTGAAAAAAAAGAGTGGAAAAGAACATTTCAATGATGATGTGTGTATCATTTGCATGGAAATCCATTAAAAGGCTTAAAAAACATATTTTATATTTTATAGGCAGTAGAGTTATACCTTAATATTTTTTATCCTAAAACCGATAGTTAAATAGCAGTGAAAAAATTAATACGGCAACAGCAAAATATATTGACAATATATCAGGATGCGATTAATTGTATATTAATATATTAAATTGATGCTATTAAAAAGTAAAATATGATGAATACTGTATCACAAAACCTTAACCTTTTTGCAAATCTATTGGGACTACTACTAGTGGGGAAAACCGCGACAGGGGTTTCGTGAAAGGTATTGGTATACTAAAAAAATTAATGACCGCCACGGAAACCCCGTGGCGGTTTTATTTTATGTATGGAGGTATACAGGGATGAATTCCCAGCGATTGCTACTATATACCAAAAAACATCTATTATTCCATTATATCTATTGACTGATTAAGGAGAAAAAGTATGTCAACGACAACTAAGAAAGAAAAGGTTTATATTTTTGATACAACGTTACGGGATGGTGAGCAGGCTCCCGGTTTTAGTATGAACATAGATGAAAAACTCCATTTTGCCGATCAACTGGTAAAATTGGGGGTGGATATTATTGAGGCAGGATTTCCTGTATCATCCCCTGGCGATTTTGAAGCGGTAAAAAAAATAGCCGAAAGGGTAAAAGGGGTACAGGTTGCAGGATTGGCACGGGCAAATAGAAAGGATATAGACGCCGCATGGGATGCTTTGCGCAATGCTGAAAATCCGCGTATTCACATCTTTATATCAAGCTCAGACATCCATATTAACTATCAATTTAAAAAAACACGTGAAGAGGTTCTGGCCATAGCTGTTGATTCGGTAAAACATGCCAGAAATTATATGCCCAATATTGAATTTTCGCCAATGGATGCAACAAGGAGCGACTGGAACTATGTTGCGCAGATGGTAGAAGCGGTGATACATGCCGGTGCAACAACGATCAATATTCCAGACACGGTGGGGTATGCCATGCCATCAGAATTTCACCAGTTTATTACATTTCTTTTTAACAATGTGCCTAATATAGATAAGGCAATTGTTTCAGTTCATTGCCATAATGATCTTGGACTTGCTACTGCCAATACACTGGCTGCTATTGAAGCAGGTGCACGTCAGGTGGAATGTACAATCAACGGTATAGGCGAGCGGGCAGGTAATACAGCCATGGAAGAGCTGGTAATGGCACTCAAAGTTCGTGGGGATAAGTATAATGTATATACTGATATCAATACTAAACAAATTGTGCCAACCTCAAAATTGCTTACTCATATTACGGGTGTCAATGTACAACCAAATAAAGCCATCGTTGGTGCCAATGCTTTTGCACATGAATCAGGGATACATCAGGATGGTATGTTGAAAAATGCGATGACGTATGAAATTATGAAACCTGAGGATGTTGGCATTACAAAATCTGCTCTTATTTTAGGGAAGCACTCGGGGCGCCATGCTGTCATTGCAAGGCTGAATAACATGGGATATAATCTTAGCGATGAAGAGCTGGATCGTTTCTTTAAACTTTTTAAAGTGCTTGCTGACAAGAAAAAGCAAATTTTTGAT
>JAKPOE010000332.1 GCA_029548025.1 Spirochaetota bacterium | reverse complement strand
ACTGCAAATAATGGCAAATCTGCAGTATTTAAAAATCTGACTCTTAATCCTGATGTAATTACAATGGATATAGAGATGCCCATAATGGATGGGCTTGAAGCATTGCAGGAAATCATAAAGACTAACCCAAAACCTGTCATTATGATGAGTGTGCTGACGCAATATGGTGCTGAAGCAACGTTTAGAGCACTGGAATATGGGGCAATTGATTTTATTCCTAAACCTTCAAATCTTCTGGCAATGAGCATGGATGATATTGCAGAATTACTTATATCGAAAGTAAAGGCTGTGGCGCGCGTATCCCTGAAGATATCTCATAGCAAAGATATAATGAATATACAATCAACAAAGCTGACGGTTGATAGTAATCAAAAAAGGGTAAAAAAAATTGTTGGGATTGGTACATCAACTGGTGGGCCATCGGCATTGCAACGGGTATTGCAAAAATTGCCTGGAAACTTTCCTTCACCAATACTGGTAGTACAACATATGCCTCCGGGATTTACAAAGGCATTTGCCGAACGATTGGATAGTCTATGTCATGTTTCTGTTAAGGAAGCTGAAGATAGTGAAGAAGCTGTTGATGGATGTGTATATATTGCGCCGGGAGATTCTCATATTGTGATGGAAAAAATGAACAATAAACGTATCATACGGTTGTCACAGTCTGAAAAGGTATCGGGTCACAGACCATCAGCGGACGTCTTGTTTCAATCGATGGTAAAAGCAGATCTGGAAAATAATATAGGGGTGATAATGACCGGAATGGGACGAGATGGAGCTATGGGTATTAAAGAAATTCATAATAATGGTGGTTATACTATTGCACAGGATGAATCAACGTCAGTGGTATATGGTATGAATAGGGTGGCGGTAGAAATGGGGGCAGTTGATGCAGTTGTTGATCTTGATTCAATACCTGATGAGATAGTAGCTCGCATATAGGTTGCTTGTTATAGCTGTTATTAGGCGGTTAAAGTTTATAAGAGTATTCAATGCAGGAGTATTAGTAAAAAATTGTAATTAATAAAAATTTTTCTTGAATGAAATAGGCTTATCGGTAATATGTATTTAAGATTATATACTGGTGTGTGGATGTGGGATATTATATACATTGGGGTATGGCTATGGCTAAAATACTAATAGTAGATGATGCAAAATTTATGAGAACCCTTGTTAAAGATGCGTTGGTCCCAAGAGGGCATGAAATTATTGGTGAGGCTGAAAATGGTGTTGAAGCTGTTCAGCTTTATAAAAAATTACGGCCTGATCTGGTTACCATGGATATTACAATGCGTGAAAAAGATGGTATTGAAGCAGCTGAGGAAATTTTACTGTTTGATCCCAATGCACGTATTATAATGGTAACCGCTTTGGGTCAGGAAAATTTATTAACCAGAGCAATAAAAATTGGAGTTAAAGATTTTGTAGTTAAACCATTCCCTCCCGAAAGACTTCAAAAAGCCGCAGATAAGGCATTAGCATAAATACATCGTAGAATGAATTAAGGAATTATTGCAAACTTGTATTATTTAAATAATAAAAATTAATTATCGTTGCATAAATAAAAAGATTGTCATTAATAGTCTTTTTTTTATAATTAAAAAAACTATTTGTAATTGTGGTTAAATCATGGTTTCATCACAGGAAATTGAAGCGCAATGTATTTTGCATATAAATAATTTTGAAGGTCCACTGGATTTACTATGGGAGCTTATTAAAAAGTCTAAAATAGAAATAACGCAGGTTTCCATAGCTGAAATTACTGATCAGTATTGTAACTATCTGTCCCTTATGGAGAAGATAAATATTCCAATTGCTATGGATTTTATTGTTATGGCAAGCGAGCTTATTTACTACAAATCAAAAGCACTATTACCTGGTGCTGATATTGGAGATGAATTTTTTGTTCCACCTTTGCCCCCTGAATTAATACAAAAATTACTTGAATTTAAGAAATATCAGCTTGCTTCAAAGAATTTGATTTCATTACATGCAATGCAATCAGATGTATTTACAAGGCAGCCCAATCTTGTTAACAATGATGAAGTTGTATATTTAGAAGTTAACCTTTTTGATCTTCTCAATGCCTTTGTTGATGTCCTTGAATCTGAAAAAGAGGTTGAGAGCCAGAGCATAGTATTTGATGAAATTCTTGTTAGTGATCGTATTATACTACTTATAAGCATGCTGCAGGATAAAGAGCAGATTGAGTTTAATGAGCTATTTCCACAAAAACCTGGCAGGATGGAAGTGGTAGTTACGTTGCTGGCGGTATTGGAAATGATCCGTATTGGTGCAATAGCAGTATTACAAAATGTACAATTTGGCAATATGTATATTTTTAAAAAATCGTTGGAAAAAGCTGAATTAATATATTGAGGTAACATCGACATAGGAAATAATTATGAATGATGATAGCGTCCAGGAAAATGAAAATTTAGAAAAGGTAGATGGAGCTGATGAAATTAATTCTCAGGACGAATTATCTGAAGAGATGTCAGAGGGGAATGATATTTTTGGTATTATTGAAGCTATTCTTTTTATTTCTTCTGAACCAGTACCGCTCAATTTTTTTACAAAGCAAATAGGAATAGATGCAACACATGCAAAAATAATTATTGATTCGCTCATTGATGAATATGAAGACAGAGATAGAGGAATTAAGCTTGTTGAAATATCTGGCGGATATCAGTTTGTTACAAATCCTAAATTTGCTGCTGCCGTACGGCAGGCTATGGGGTATAAGAAGAAAGAAACATTATCAAAAGGGATGCTTGAAACATTAGCTATCATTGCCTATAAACAGCCAATTATGTTGGCAGAAATTGAGGAATTGCGTGGAGTATCTTCCCGAATGATGCTGGCAGCACTGATGCGAAAGAATCTCATCAGACCGGTTGGAAGAAAAGATATTCCGGGACGACCTTTATTATATGGTACTACTGATGAGTTTTTGAAATATTTTGGATTGAATAAATTGTCAGATTTACCAAAATTATCCGAGATAAAAGAATATAATTTTGAAGAGGAGTGAAATGGAGAATAGTAATTTTGAAAATACTGTTGTTGAAACAATTTCTCAATATGTTGATACGTATATAAAAGAATTAAAGGATGTTGTTCAAGATGGGGAACAGGGCATATTTGCTGTAAAAGCAAAGATGATTTCGAATCTTAAGCAACATGCCAGGCCACCATTAACTATAGAATTAGTTGAAAAAATAGCAACTGAAATTTTTTCACTGGCAGTATCAATTGTAAAGCCTATCACGGTGGCTTATTTAGGACCCATAGGAACGTTTACCCACATTGCACTTCTGGAAATCTTTGGAGATGCTATTGAAGCAATGGCTCATAGAACTATCTCTGATGTCTTTGATGAGGTTGAAACAGGCAGAGCAACATTTGGTGTTGTTCCAATTGAGAATACTACTGAAGGTGCAGTGACCTATACCATGGATGAATTTCTTGAAACAGATTTAAATATTGTTTCTGAAAAATATTTGCGTATTACCTATAGCTTGCTGTCAGTATGTGACAACATCGATAAGATTAAAAAGATTTATTCCCATCCTCAATCATTGGCTCAATGTAAAAACTGGCTTAAAGCAAATGTACCCAATGTAGAAATAATTCAGCTAAATTCAACGGCAAAAGCTGCTGAAACAGCTTCATGGGATAAATATTCGGCAGCTATCGCTTCAACTATTTCTGCCAAAATTTATAATCTGAATATTATTGCTGATGGGATTGAAGATTCACGACAAAACTTTACCCGCTTTTTAGTTTTAGGTAAACATGCCAATCCACCTTCAAAAAATGATAAGACATCAATAGTATGTGCAGTTAAAGATCAGCCTGGAGCTCTGTATAAACTGTTAAAGCCATTCAGCGATCATGGTATAAATATGACAATGATTGAATCGCGTCCTGATAAACGAAAAATGTGGGCATATAATTTTTTTATAGATTTTATGGGACATAAAACAGATCCGGTGGTACAGGAAGCGTTAGAAAATATGAAACAGGAAACAATATTTTTGAAGATATTAGGATCATATGAGGCTGAGAAGCATGAATAAAATATTTTTTGTTAATGGAGGAGATGGTATATGATTATTGTATTAAAACCTAATATAACACAAGATGAAATTGATCATATTGTTGGAAAGATAACATCGCTAAATTTACAGCCACATGTTTCAAAAGGACAATACCGTACTATTATTACTGTTATTGGTGATGAGGATATCATTCGCGAACAACCGCTTGAAGCAATTTCAGGGGTTGAGTCAGTAAAACCTATATTAAAGCCATATAAGTTAGCAAGTAAAGAGACTCATCCTGATAGAACTATGGTACGGGTTGGTGATGTTGTCATAGGTGGCGATAAATTAGTTTTAGTAGCCGGGCCATGCGCTGTTGAAGGTGAGAAAGAAATAATTGAGCATGCAAAGATGGTAAAAAAGGCAGGAGCATCCCTGCTCAGGGCTGGTGCATACAAGCCCCGTTCTTCTCCCTATACATTTCAGGGTTTTGGAGCGTTAGGTTTGAAATATTTAGCACGAGCAAAAGAAGAAACGGGATTACCGATAATTACCGAAGTGATGGATCCACGGGATGTGGGATTAATAGCTGAGTGTGCCGATGTATTGCAGGTGGGGACACGAAATATGCAGAATTTTAATTTATTAAAGGAGTTGGGTAAAATCGATAAGCCTATTCTTTTAAAGCGTGGTATGAGTGCCACTATTAATGAATTTTTGATGTCGGCAGAATATATTCTTTCACAGGGGAATAAGCAGGTTATTTTATGTCCACGGGGTATTCGTACTTTTGAGGATGTTACACGCAATACTCTTGATGCCGGAGCTGTGCCTGTGCTCAAAGATTTTTCGCATCTTCCTGTTATATGTGATCCAAGCCATGCAATGGGACTTAAAGATTATGTTGTAGCTGCAGCTTTAGCATATGTTGCAGCAGGTGCTGATGGAATAATGGTGGAAGCGCACCCCAATCCGGAAGAAGCAATGTCTGATGGACAGCAAACAATTAATTATGAACAACTTGTTGAATTAAAGAAAAAACTTGTTAGTGTTGCACAGGCTTTGGGAAGAGGTATGTATTGATGTTTAATACAGTTGCAATAATTGGCCTGGGACTGATTGGAGGATCTATCGCCAGGATGCTCAAGAAAAAAAATTATGAAATTGTTATTAGAGCATATGGCAGGAATCCTGAGCTATTGCAGGGTGCTAAAGAAGAAGGTGTTGTTGATGATATTGGCTCTATAAATAAAATAGATTGTAGTGACGTGGATTTATTTATTGTTGCAACACCGGTGCTTTCATCTATTGATTTAATTCATTCATTGTTGAGCAGTGATGATTTAAAAAATGAAGCCCTAATAATAGATGCAGGAAGTGTGAAGCAATCTATTATTGATTCAATTATTACACATGATAGGGCATGCCAGTTTATTGGATGCCATCCCATGGCTGGTTCTGAAAAATCCGGGTACCAATACAGCTCCCATTCCCTGCTTGGCAATGCATGGGTTATCATAACACCTCATGATAAAAATAAAGAAAGTGATATAAAAAAAATTGAAACATTCTGGAAGATGTTAGAATGTAACACTATCATTATTGATGCACAACTGCACGATGCAAGAGTTGCCTATTCAAGTCATCTGCCTCATATTGCCTCCACTGCATTAGTTGATAGTTTTGATAGCATTGCAAACAATACATATAGTACCATAGAGCCATTTATTGGCAAAGGGTTTAGAGATATGACAAGATTAGCTGGCGGCAAACCTGATATGTGGGCAGATATTGTTTTGCTCAATCATGGTAATATTGTGAATGCACTTGATTCATATATCAATTCACTCTTGCATATAAAAAGCATAATGCAACAGGCTGCACAAACCAATGATAGAACGTTGCTGTATAAGTATTTTGCTACTATCCGCCAAGAATGGGAAAAATATAATGAATAAAAATAAAAATATAGTTATTGCTATAGATGGGCCTGCTGGATCGGGTAAGAGCTCTGTTGCGCGGGAAGTAGCTAAACGAATGGGATTGCAGTATATTGATTCAGGAGCTCTGTATAGAGCTATAACATTATATGTACTGGAAAAATCGGGTGAATCATTCACACCTGAAGATGTGTGCAGTCACCTCAATGCTATACATCTTGAACAGGTGTTTAATGCTGATGGAAGTTGTACAACTATCTGTAATGGGATAGATGTTAGTGAAAAAATTCGCAGTGAAACTATAGCATCGCATATTGGGAAAATTTCAGATATTGTTGAAGTACGGCACTTTGTTAATGCTCTGATGCGTGAATGGGCCAGGGACCATTCCATTATTGTTGATGGAAGAGATATTGGAACGGTTGTTTTTCCTGACGCCATTATCAAGATATATCTGGATGCATCAGTTGATGAACGAGCAAAACGCAGAGCTTTAGAGTATTCCCTGAAGGGTAAAGAAGTTGACCTCAATGAATTGAAAACACAAATCAGGCGTAGAGATGAACAGGATATGAAAAGGAAATTTGGTGCATTGAAAAAAGCAGATGATGCAATATATCTTGATACAAGTAATATGACACAGGATGAGGTTGTGCAAAGTATTTATTCTTTAATCAATACAAAAATACAATACTGTTAGCTATTGTCATGGTGGTGTGGGGTGATGGTATATATTTATGAATGTTATATTGTGTCGTACAAATAATGTAATTTTTGGATATAGCTTTAAATTATTGCTAAAATAAAATTGACTTATAAAGAGTAATTCCTTTCATTGTATAATTGTGTAAAAGTAATGAATATAGGTGAAGTGATATGAATTTAGAGAGAAGTGATA
>JAKPOE010000067.1 GCA_029548025.1 Spirochaetota bacterium | reverse complement strand
AAAAAAGTGCAGTCAAAAAACATGCGCATGGTTACCAAATCAATCATGGATGCAATTACAGCAGAATTGGATATCTTAATAAAAGATATGGATGAGGAACATAAAATTGTTGATAATCCACAGGATTTTCTTGAGTTTGATATCAATGTGGAATCAGCACATCTGCTACAGGATAAAAAGGTGTATGAAGCTATTCACCTTGCATACTTTTACGCATGTGCCCTTTCATACCGGCTTCAGGAAGGTGATCTTGCAGGCGATGTTGCATTTAAAGATGGTGAAACACCGTTAGCTATAGTACAGCACAATGAAAAATCATCGTCAGCCTCAGAGCCAGGGGATACCTCTACCAAAAAAGAATCTTCATCGGTTATTCAAGAGCTTGATGACCTTTTTTAAAGGCATGCATTGCTTCATGACGTCGCTGCCGTATCAACTCCGGATCATCACATAACAGCACATCAGTAAAGGGAATAGCTTTAGCGATAGTTTTTAATGCAGTAAAATAATCATCACCCAATGGAACAACAGCAGCATTTTTTTTTGTGGCGACAGTTCCTTCTTTTTTGCGTCCCACCTGTGGACCAATGCCCACTCTAAAACCAGCCTGATGCATTGCAGCGCGTACATGCAATGCCGCTGAATAGGTAGTAACAATACCATCATCCCTGCATACGTGATATATCTTTTTAAAAAAATCCACTGTCCACAATTCAGGATTTTTTGCCGGTGAGAAGGGATCATGGAACACAGCATCAAAATAATCTTCTGGCATGGATGCAATAAGCTTACGAGCATCGCCGTATAAAACAACATGATTATACCATGCAGTGGTTACCTCTTTTTCTACAGCTGCCTTTCTGATGAGCTTATACCATTCATCTCTGTCATCATGAAACAGTATTGTTTCCATGGCACATGGTATAGCGGGATTTTTTTCAAATGAAACAATATGATAAAAAGCACTGGCATTTTTTTTCATTGCTTCATACAACAGCGCCAGCACATTGTATCCCAATCCCAAACCAACATCCAGCACACACACAGTACCTTCTTTTTCCAGCACCTTTGATGGGAGCACATGCATATACAGCGCTTCCCTGTAAGCACCCGAAAGAGAATGCATGGCTTCATTATACTCATCATCAAAAAATGTGCAGGTACTATCCTCTGTTTTTAAAGGTTTCAATGCCATACTACAATAAAGTTTATCTGCATTGTAAAAGTTGCGCAATTTCATCGTATAGAACATAATCAACCATAATAAGGTATCCATCTACTCTCTTTTGTTTTAAAGCAATAGTGCGATTGCTATATGAAGGGGACAATTCATCACGTTTTCCACTGCTTAACTGCAACGCGTTAACAATGATTTGCTGGTATCGCTGCTCAGACCTTTGCAAAGCTATGGTTAACAGTTCATCGCTGGTAAGCTTCTTTTGGGGCAATTCGGAATACGGTACATAAACAACAACGCGCAACACATTGTTATCGATGCACCCTTCTTTCACCGTTACCGTACTGCCCGATGAGCAGGCACAATAGTGAAGGCACAGGATAATTGCAATGCAATAAATACCATTGGATGTGTTTTTACTATTCATCGTATCTCCGCTGGGCTTTCCGTTGTGCAAAATTTTCAATCCTCAATTTTACCGCTTCAGCATCAAGTCCTGAAATTTTAACATTTTTATTACGGGCTTTTTGACCATGTGCGATAGTTACTGAAGATTTTGGCACATCAAGTACTTTTGCTAAAAATGCAATTAATGATTTATTTGCCTTCTCATCCACAGGAGGAGCATTGACATGAACCCGATACACACCATCGACGCATTCGATGCTATTCTTTGATGATTTTGGGATAACCTTTATAGAAAGCATACACTCATCCATGATTACATACCATTGCCTTATCGACGATATAGAGTTATAGTATACCTGACCTTTTCATAAAATTACCTTTACCTGCTCCTCTGAAAATATGATTACTCCTCAACGTCATTCCGGGCGTGACCCGCAATCCATATATACAACATTAGAACCTGAAACAACAGACTATGTAAAAACCAAAGGTTTTTACAAAAATATCTCCCCACTCTGATAATGGTAATAATGATTTCGTTGAATCCATATCATACTACATGGATATTTTCATCATTTATCAATAAGCATTATACAGTCATGTTGCTTTTCTCTAATTGCTCCCACTAATCAACTATAGCATCGCTTAGTGTCTGTCAATACGTTTCCGAGCTGCAATAAAAAAGAAAGAGGATGAAATTTCAGGAACTTCATCCTCTTTCTTTTCTGTAAAACCATAACACTTAAACCTGTGGTACATTGTGTACCAAACTCATCTTTCCGCAAGTGTACTTGCGGCCAGAACAGTAAGAACTTAGAGTTGTAAAAAACCTAAAGCTTACTCTTCTAGTTATTAATAAATACAATGATTATGGAAAAGTCAAGTCATTTAACAAAATTTATAAAAAATTTTTTAAATTAATTTTTATCTTCCACTGTGTCATCCTTAAACGCAGAAAGTCGTCCTGAATTATGTCCTTACCTTGTTTCAAGATCTAAGGTTAATTATTGAGATTCCAGGTCAAGCCCGGAATGACCGCAGTGGCATATTATTCTGAACACAGGCGAAGGATATTGTCTTTTGTGAGAATGAACGAATAGTAGCTTCAGTACTGCGTCATTCTGAATGACATGTTATTCACTGATAAAAATTTATTGAGTAACCCTTTTATTATTATTGACTTTTTCCAGCAGTCACATAAATACTGATTCGTCGGTTGTATTTATACATGTGCACAACATTCTGAAATTATATTGTTATCATTATTATATTTTTATCGGAGGTTATCATGGACAGTAACTATCGCCCATGGATATTGCTCTTTGCCTTTTTAATGTTATTGCCAGGCTGCACCTCATTAGGGATGCGCAGCATACCCGTAGATGAATTAAAGAAAAAATAT
>JAKPOE010000053.1 GCA_029548025.1 Spirochaetota bacterium | reverse complement strand
GCCTTTGAAATGGGTGTATATATATTTATTCCGTTTATTGTTATCGATATGATTGTAGCAAGCGCCTTGATGGCGATGGGTATGATTATGTTACCGCCAATTATGATTTCTCTGCCGTTTAAGATTGTGCTGTTTGTATTGGTAGATGGATGGAATTTGCTGACCTATGAACTGGTTCGATCATTTATGTAGGAGAAGAACATGACAGATATAGAAGTGGTAAAATTGCTGCGCGAAGCTCTCATGGTCACGATGATTGTTTCAGCACCAATCCTTGGAATAGGTATGTTTGTTGGACTGATAATATCAATATTCCAGACCACTACATCTATTCAGGAACAGACGCTTACATTTGTACCAAAAATTATCGCAATTTTTGCTGTGTTTATATTATTTGCTGCGTGGATTTTACATACATTGATGTCGTACACAAAAGAATTGTTCATGATGATCTCTAAACTGGGTGGAGGATAATGGAATATTTTGTTTATCAGTTCCAAAGTTTTTTTCTGGTGCTGGCGCGTATGACGGCAATGATGATGATCGCTCCATTTTTTTCAAGTGGAGTTATTCCTTTATTAATGCGGGGTGCGCTTTCCTTCTTTGTATCGCTGGTAATATTTCCGGTACTATCCATCAGTACGGCTGCTCTTACGGGTAATATGGGGGTATACTATCTTATGGTGGTACAGGAGATCATCATTGGCTTATATATTGGTTTTTTGGTAAGCGTTGTTTTTTCGGCTTTTCAGCTTTCAGCGCAATATTTTGCAGTGCAGATTGGCTTTGGCATCAATGAAGTCATTGATCCGTTGGCGCAGGTTTCAATACCGCTTATTGGACAGTTGAAAAATTTTATTGGCTTACTGGTTTTTTTAACAATTAATGGGCATCATTTTATGATAAAAGCTATCTATAATTCATATGAGCTTGCTCCTGCTTTTGCTTTGAAGGGCGATAGTGTTCAGGTATTTTTAAAATTTCTGGTTCATTCATTCAGTGGTATGTTTGTAATAGCGTTAAAAATTTCACTGCCTGTTGTTGCAGTGGTGTTTTTAATGTCAGTGAGTATGGGAATACTGGCAAAGGCTGCACCACAGATGAATATAATGATGTTAGGATTTCCCTTTAAAATTGCAGTTGCCTTTGGCATGATGATCCTTATTTCGCCTCTAATAGTTCGTGTTATGAATGTTTCACTGGAAAGAACATTTCAATTTATTGTTAAGGTAATACGGTACTGGCCAGTATGAAATGGTATGCTATTACAGATAAAGATGCTGAAATCGTGATTTTTGAAAGCAGGGCTATAGTTTTTGATATGCAGCTTTTTGCTGCTGAGGATGAAGGTAGAACTGAGGAGCCAACAGAAAAAAAATTACGGGAAGCACGGGAAAAAGGTCAGGTTGCGAAAACTGAGGAACTTCCTCAGGCGCTTGTTATTATTTTTGCAATGATAACCATTGTTGTTTTTTGTGGATTTATTTTTGAGACAATTATCAGGATGATGCATTACTATCTCACAAACTTTTCACATTTTAATCTTACTGAGCGGAGCCTTTTTCATGAGGCTATTGCCTCCGGTGTTGAATCATTTAAGATATTAATTCCCATTTTTGTAGCAACGGTCATTGCAGCATTAATTGGTAATATTGCACAGGTAGGATTCCAAATTTCAACTCATCCATTAAAATTTGATCTTTCAAAGATAAAATTTGATCCTGCTACCATGGCACGTAAGATATTTTTTTCACGACAGATTGCCATGAATCTTTTTAAATCAATTTTCAAGGTAGTTGTAATTGGATTTATATGTTATCTGGTAATCATCAATGATTTTGAAGAATTAATAAAAACACCGGATATTAGCGTTGGATTGGCATTTCAGAATGTATCTATTATTGCTTTAAAGATTATTATATGGGCAGCAGTTTGTATACTGGTGCTATCAATTCCTGATTATGTTTTTCAGAAACGGGAATACATTGAATCGTTGAAGATGACTAAACAGGAATTAAAAGAAGAGTGGAAAGAAACTGTTGGTGATCCCCATGTACGAGCTCGCTTGCAGGAGATGCAGCGCGAGCTTATTATGCGCAATATGATCCGGGAGGTTCCCAAAGCTGATGTTGTGGTTACCAACCCAACACACTTTGCTATAGCTATGCGGTATGAACCTGAAGCAATGTATGCGCCTATGGTAATTGCAAAAGGGGTTGATACTATGGCGCTAACAATACGCCAGATAGCTCTCGACAATAGTATTTTAATTATTGAGAACAGGCCCCTGGCGCAGGAATTGTATAAAAGGGTTGATGTGGGTGATATAATCCCTGAAGATTTATTTTATGCAGTTTCCTTAATTTATGCTGAAGTTTATAAAAAACGTAACTATAAAGCTGCGATGTAATGTTGAGGTAATGTATGGCAGAAAGAACGTATGATTTTTCATGGATGCAAAAAAGCGATATACTATTAGGAATTGGCGTTATTGCGGTTGTAACCATGCTGGTGATTCCTCTGCCAACCTTTCTTCTTGATTTACTCCTGGCAATCAGCCTTATGCTGGGAATACTTATACTATTGGTTGTTATGTATGTTCCTCGTTCTTTTGATTTTTCAGTATTTCCAGCTCTGCTCCTCATAACTACAGTTTACCGACTGGCGCTTAATGTTTCTTCAACGCGATTAATACTTTTACAGGGAGCAGCATTTGACGGTAAGATTATCCGTACATTTGGCGATTTTGTTGTAGGGGGCAACTATGTCATTGGATTTATTGTGTTCATAATCTTAACGGCAGTTCAGTTTATTGTTATCACCAAAGGTGCAACACGAACAGCAGAAGTAGCAGCCAGGTTTACACTTGATGCAATGCCAGCCAAGTTAATGAGTATTGATTCTGATTTGTCAAATGGTATAATAAATGAAGAAGAGGCATTGCATCGTAGACGTGAGGTAAGGAAAGAGGCTGATTTTTATGGAGCTATGGATGGTGCTTCAAAGTTTGTTCAGGGTGATGTTAAAGTAGGAATTTTAATAACCATTATAAATATTATTGGCGGCTTTATTATTGGGATGGTAATGCGTGGTGAAAGTTTTAATGTAGCTATTCATACTTATACTTTGTTATCAATAGGTGATGGTCTGGTTGCTCAGATTCCTTCACTCATGGTTACAACAGCTACAGGTGTCATTGTAACACGTGCAGTTTCTGAGGAAAGCCTGGGCAAAGATCTATCAACACAATTAGGTTCACAGCCCCGTGCATTGATGATAACTGCTGCTGCTCTGGGATTGTCAGCAATTATTCCGGGATTTCCAAAGATTACACTTATTTTGCTTGCTGCAGGTTTAGGTGCTTTAGGCTATCTCATGAAACAAACTGAAGAAGAAAAGATGCAAAAAACCAAAATTGAGCAAAAGGAAGCAGCATTAAAAACACATAAACCAGAATCAGTTATCCCATTAATTCAGGTTGATGCGCTTGAGGTGGAGATTGGGTATAGCCTGATACCATTAGCTGATCCTGATCAGGGTGGGACACTACTTGATAGAATTACCAATATACGCAGGCGCAGTGCCCTTGAGATGGGATTGATAGTACCTCCAATTAGAATACGTGATAACATGGAATTGCCGCCGCAGGATTATTCCATATTAATCAAAGGTGTAGAAGTTGGGCATGGTAGTTTACAGGTTGGTAAACTCATGGCAATGGATCCTGGCACTGTTGAAGAGAAGATAGAAGGAGTAGAATTTACTGAACCTGTATTTAATCTCAGAGCAATATGGATTGATCCTGATAACAGGGATGTAGCTGAACGTCGTGGCTATACAGTGGTTGACTGTCCCACTATCATTGCAACACACTTAACCGAAATAATACGAAGACATGCAGATGAAATATTGGGACGGCAGGAAGTTCAGCAACTTATTGATACAATTAAAAATGACTATCCTGCAGTGGTAAATGAGTTAATTGGTGAAAAAAAATTGAGTATTGGAGAAATACAAAAGGTTTTACAAAATCTTTTACGTGAACGTGTTTCAATACGTAATATGGTTACAATACTTGAAACGCTGGCAAGTTATTCTGACTATACCAAAGATATTGGATTGTTAACTGAATATGTCAGGGTCGCTTTAGCACGACAGTTATGCAGGGAATATGCAGATAAAAACAACACGTTATCTGTTATTACAGTTGATCCTGAGATTGAAACAATTATTCGTTCATCAATTCACGAAGACCCTGTAGAAGGAAGAATTATAAGTCTTGATCCTGATACTCACAGGGAGGTTCTGGATAGTTTATTTGATTCGTATTCCAGAGCAAGGAGTGCAGGGTATGCACCTGTTTTTCTGGTGTCACCGCACATACGCAGTGTATTGTTTACCTTGTTAGAGCGTGAAGTTCCGGACCCTGTGGTGTTATCGTATAATGAGATTGTTCCTGAAATAAGAGTAAATGTAATAGGAACAGCATTATTACGGGCAGCATAAAATTAATACATTTATAAAGAGAGGTATACAACAATGAGATATGTAAAGATAAAAGCCAGAACCTATAATGAAGCTATGATGAAATTGAAAATGGAACATGGGGATGATGCAATTCCCATTAGTCATAAAAATATAAAAGAAGGTGGAATATTCAACACGGGTTTATTTGCGCGTGATTTTGTTGAGTTAACTGCTGCCATACCTGATGTAAAACCCTCAAAATTAAAACCCAGGAAAAATATTGATTTAACGGTTGGTGGCAATGAAAATATTAATGATTTATTAAAGCAAGTTATAGATAAACCAGAAAGTCAGCCTCAACAAAAACCAAACACCGGGTTGGAGCAGCTAATAGTTCAGGGCATGGAAAAACCAAATATAAAAACTACTGAATCACCACATCCTGTTAAATCACCGGTAGATGAGGTGATGGTGGAAAGGACTGATCAACCATATATTAAATTAGAAAAAGAGTTCCAGGAGTTAAAAATGTTGTTGAAAAATATGGTGGCATCAGGACAGAAAAAACCTATAGATGATATTGTTATAGATAGCAATGATATTTATTTTAAGCCGTTTAAAGAGATTCTACGAAAAAATGATATTGATGATGATGAGTGCAATAGATTGCTTGAAGATGTAAAACGTAATGTAAGCTCTGAAGATATGAAGGATAGGTATAAAATTGAGAAAACACTGCGTGAATTGATTAAAAGTAAAATCATTGTAAGTGGACCTATCGATAAAGGCAAACGTAAAAAGGTTTTAATG
>JAKPOE010000033.1 GCA_029548025.1 Spirochaetota bacterium | reverse complement strand
AAAAAAATTAAAAAAATTTTTAAAATTTCCCCCGCAAAAGCGTATTAATACATAAACATACTGAGGAGGGTACTATGCTTTCACGGGCTACTTCGCTGGTTATCCATGGAATTGAAGCACATCTCATTGATGTTGAGGTTGATATTGTAAAAGGGCTTCCTAACCTTACCATCGTTGGGCTGCCTGATTCCATTATCCGTGAATCAAAGGACAGAATCCGTTCGGCAATTGAAAATTCAGGATTTGAATTTCCGCCAAAAAATTTCATTGTTAATTTAGCACCTGCCGGTTACCGCAAAGAAGGAGCAAATCTTGATTTGCCAATTGCGGTTTCCATTCTGGTAGCTACAGGGCAGGTTGAGAGTACACAACTTACCATACCCATGGTTGGGGAGCTTTCGCTTGATGGCAGGGTGCGACCCATTAAAGGTGTTATTGCAATGGCAATTGCACTGTACCATGCTGGTATCAAAGAGATTATTGTTCCGTATGAAAATCGCAATGAGGCAACGGCTATAGAAGGGATTAAGGTGTACCCTGTAAAGGATATTGCCCAGGCAATAGAAGCATGCAACGGTACCATGCAGCCATACACAGAACATGTCAGTGGCGATAGCTCATGGAATGGCTACCTTGACATGGCAAGCGTCATGGGACAGGAAACAGCTAAACGTGCACTGGAAATAGCTGCTGCAGGACGGCACAATATTTTGATGTATGGACCGCCAGGCTCAGGGAAAACCATGCTTGCTCGGTGCGTTCCAGGCATTTTACCGCCGCTTACCAAAGAGCAGGCAATTATGACCACCATGATACATTCGGTTGGTGGTGTGCTTACTCATGGGCAGGGATTGGTTTATATGCCGCCGTTCAGAGCTCCGCACCATACCAGCTCTGACGCAGCGCTGGTTGGCGGAGGAAAAATACCCAATGTTGGCGAGGTATCATTAGCTCATAATGGCGTACTGTTTTTAGATGAGTTTGTCGAATTCCGCAACGATGTGATACAGGCGCTGCGTCAGCCACTTGAGGATTGCCAGATTACCATATCGCGTGCGCTGGGAACCATGACATTCCCTGCCGATTTTATGCTGGTTGCTTCCAGCAATCCGTGCCAGTGCGGCTACCTCTTTGACCCTGAAATACCGTGCAAGTGTACAGCAGGTAAAATACGCAATTACTTTTCAAAGATTGCCGGCCCCATACTTGACCGCATTGATATCGAGGTGCTTGTTGGCAGGGTTCCTTATAAGGATTTACTGGGCAAAAGCAATGCTGAAAGCTCGGCAAGGGTAAGGGAACGGGTGGTAAAAGCACGTGAAAAACAACGGCAGCGTTTTTCCGGAAGAACAACCACCTGCAATGCACGTATGACAAGCGATGAGGTCAAAGAATTTTGTGCCATCAATGGCGAGTGTGAATCAATTCTGGAACTGGCAATAAAGCGCATGAATCTATCCGCTCGCAGTTTTTTTAGAATATTGAAGGTTGCACGAACCATAACCGATCTTGATGATACTGAATCCATTGAAAAACGGCATATACTGGAAGCATTGTCATATAAAAATCTACAGCGGTACTATGAAATTTAATATATGTGTTGTACACTGTATTTTTCTATTGACGAAAGTGCATGAACATAAAAAAGCTTAATGTATAGTATTATTCAAGGGAGGCTTTCTATCTGGATTGTTTATGCTTTGTTATGTGCATTGTTCCTTGCTATTGGTGATGCGCTGGTTAAAAACGCACCAGCAATGCATCCTGTAACCATTGCTGCCGGACGTGTCTTCTTTTCATTGCCGGTGTTATGGGCGATAGCTCTTATAAACGGTATTCCTGCTATCAATAGTGATATTATCTATTCATTGTTGCTTTCGCCGCCGTTAGAGGCGATTGCGCTTGTTTTATATATGCGTGCATTGCAGATATCACCCATGTACAGGACACTCCCGTTTTTGTCATTTACCCCGCTTCTACTTATTATAACCTCATGGGTGCTGTTACATGAACGGGCATCCCTGTCAGGGCTTATTGGTATTGTTTGTGTGGTTTTAGGAACGTATAGCCTTTATTTTCAGCGTGGTCAGAGTTTGCTGGTGCCATTGAGATCCGTTTTTCATGACAGGGGTTCATTAATGATGCTCATTGTGGCGGTTTTGTATAGCATCACCGCAAATTTTGGCAAGATGGGGGTAGTCTACTCAAGCCCCGCTTTTTTTGGCGCTGTGTATTTTACCATACTTTTTATTATTCTTGGTATATGGTGTGCCTATGCTGATTCTATCAAAAATATTTTTACCAAAAACATTGTTGCCATTGGAATAACGCAGGGGATTATGATAACATTCCACATGCTTGCTGTGGCGATAGCTCCGGTAAGCTACATGGTTGCTGTCAAGCGTTCCAGCATGCTGATTGGCATTATATTTGGTTATGTCTTCTTTGGTGAAAAGAATCTATTACAGCATGGTATCGCAGCGTTGATTATACTAACGGGCATTGGAATTATCAGCATCGCGGGCTGATGTTGTAAAAATGATACAGTGAAATTAATATTCAACAGGAAGAGGCATGAGATTGTTAAATAATGTATACAAATTATTAAATTTGATTGGTTTACAGTAACTATCGCCCCTATAAAGCATGAAAAAAGTGCATGGTGTACATGATAGTATGAAGAAAAACGATAAAAATTCATAAAAAAATATAAAAAAATGCATGAGAAAAGGTGCACACAATAAAAATACTATGAATAAGTGAAAAGTTGGCATGATAGTTGCTTATATTATGGCATATACTAAGTGAATATACTATGAATGTGTATAGATAAGGAGGACTCAATGGAAAATACAGTTTGTTCATCATGCATTAACAGAAATATATGCAGTAAAGAAAGTCTGGCTCATTGTGAACACTATGATGTTGTATTGACAAGGGCTGAGGTAGTTGATCTTTTGAAAAACACTCGCGAACAAGACCCTATCAAATTTCAATCCATATTGAATGGTATCAAAAAGACCTACCATATTAATTTAGCGTACTAATCACAATACTATAGAGGGGCGGGTTACCATCCGCCCTATTTCATTACTTTTGCTCTCCCCATTTAAAATGATGAAATAGTAATTGTATCGTGTTATGCCTTGATGCACCTAACAAAGTGATTTCTGTTTTTTTGTAAAAGGCTTACTGGTGCATGTAAACAATCGGCATCTCCCCGGTAGCATCGTGGATAAAATACACATCCTGACGGTGGTTTGGTTATAATAGGGACAGTACCAGGGATTGTTGCCAGCCGCTTTGATTTTTTGTGCAGTGAAGGTATACAGCTCATAAGCCCCTGTGTATAGGGGTGTAAAAAATTATTAAATATTTCTCTGGTTGGTGCTATCTCTACAATTTCCCCGGCATACATTATGGCAATGATATCGGCAACGTTTGCAACAATCCCTAAATCGTGTGTGATGAGCAGCATTGACATATGCTGGCTTTTTTGCAGTGTCAGCAGCAGGTCAAGTATCTGTGACTGAATGGTAACATCAAGCGCTGTTGTTGGTTCATCGGCAATTAAAAGTTCAGGCTTTGCCGCAAGCGCCATGGCAATCATTGCACGCTGTCGCAAACCACCTGATAGCTCGTGAGGATACGAGTAATATCGGCTGGAAGGGCTGGGAATTCCTGCTTTTCCCAGTAATGCAATGGTGTAATCTTTTGCTTCAGCTTTCTGTAAATGTAAATGGAGCTCAACCGCTTCCTGGACCTGATATCCAATAGTAAATACAGGATTAAGCGATGTCATTGGTTCCTGAAATATCATTGAAATGTTTTTGCCGCGTATGGACTGCAATGTTGCATCCGGGCATTGCAAAAGGTTCAGGGTATTGTACATGATTGCACCTTTTTCAATGACACCGGGCTTTGGAACTAACTGCAACAATGAATATGCAGTTACCGATTTTCCGCATCCTGATTCGCCAACAAGCCCTAATGTTTTTGCTCTGGGTATTTGCAGGGAGAGATCACGAACGGCATAGTTTTTTCCGTACATGCTGGTAAATGCAATGGTAAGGTTTTCTATAGTAACTATCGCTTGCATTATACTATATTTCTGCTTCGTTTTATTAATTCAAATCCCTGACTCTGAAGCATGGCATACAGTTGCGGTAAATCAGCGTTGTCTCTTTTATATTTATAGATAGTTGCATCTTTATAGGCAAGAATTTCTGCTGTTGCAACATCAACCACCTGTAACGTGCCGGGTGCAACCTCTCGTGCGCGCTTTTCATTGATTTGCGTAAAGGCAACTTTTGTAATATCGTTGGTACGTAATGTGTTTATAAACTCGTGGATGGAATCAAACAATATTTCGCGCTGCATAACCCACCTTACTGTTACAAATATCGTGGAACAAGTTTAATGTAGTTGCCGTTAAAGTCAACGATATAATAGCGTATAGCTTTTTTATATTTATTGGTAAAAGTATTATCGCACGGAACAGGAATATATTGAATGGTGTCGATAGTTACCGGTGATGAAATTCCTGTGACACCAATAAAGGCAATAACATTGTACTGTTTCAGCATGGTGTGTAAATGCTGATAATCATTATGTATGAATGTTTGTGAGTTGTTTTTATGTATGGCTGGCAGAAAATAGCAAAAAACAACTTTACTGGCATGCTGATTTTGTTTTACATCATCATGAAGCCACTGAAGCTCCTGTTGAGGAAGTTTAAGCACATTGTTGTCCTCACTGTACAGTACAATAAAGTGATGGCTGCCATAGTTAAATGAATACCATGCCTGCTTTTGTGTAAAGCGTGTGTACAACCGGGTGGAGTTATTGTAAGTATCCTGGGGTCCACAGGCGGTAAAAAGTATACTGTTGAGTTTACTGCAATAGCGGTAAAACTGTTTATATTGTGTTTCTATATCTTTTTCATGTATTCCCATAGCGATGGTACCGCCGTGTACAATGTTTCCGGAGTGTATGGTAAATACCGGATTTTCGTTATTGATGGATTGAATGATGGTAGCAAGTTGTGCATCATAGGCTGCATAGGGTGAACCGGGCGAAGTATTGTTAATGATGACAAACCGTATAGGTTGCGTGGTTATATTTTTTTGCACACTGCATGCTGTTACTAATAAAAGCAACAATGTACATAAGCAATTTAATGGGTATAGTAATCGTTTCATGCTTACCATTGTTGGTTACCATATATTTTTTACAAGTTTTTATTGGTATTGCCATTAAAAATGTATTAACAATATACTCGATAGGGCACACAATCGAGTTGCTGTTGCCATGCGATAAGGGTACATCGTCATGCAAATCGAGGCAACCAGTATAAAAAATCGCATGGCACCATACCAGGTATAAAAGAATGTATTAACGGTAATGAATTTTTTTACATCCTGAGTTCTCTTGACAAGTTTAAAAACAATGTGATTATACGACCTTATTTTTACACGCCTTGAGCTTTAACACCAGGGACAATCCCATAGTGGTGATTCTATCGTGTCAATGAATTATTTTATGTTTACAAATCCCGTTAGACTTGACGTTGTTATATGAGCAGGATTATATTATAAGAAATTTTTGCTAGTATTAATACAATGGTTAATATCATTAATCAGTGAGTTATATAACGCTGTATGAATGCTAAAATGGGTAGGTACTGTCTATCTTTTGATGCCAACAATTGTTATCGGGTATAGAGCATTGTAATGGCTAAATACTGATAAATGTGCAAAATTTGTCCCACGTTATATATTGATTAGACATTTAATAGCATTGCCTGCAGACTAAATTTTTACATAAAAATTTAAAAAAATGATATATAACTTGACATATACAAATTTGAATACCATTGTATTATAAGGTATTACCAATAGTGTTTACAAACAATTTTTATAGGAGGTATTTATGGCTGATAGATGGTATATAACACAACAAACATTTCCCGAGTTGCTTAACAGGAATGTAATAAAATATGGCACCAGAAGGGCACAATGGTGGAAAAGAGGGGATACTACACATTCAATAAACTATGCTGAGCTTGGATTTATTGTTAAACAGTTAACCGCCGGACTCATGAGTTTAGGAATACAGAAAGGTGATCGCGTTGCTATAGCATCGCATACTGCACCTCAGTGGATGTGGGCAGATTACTCAATACTATGTGCTGGCGGTATCACTGTATGTATCTATCCAACGCTTTCTGCAAAAGAGATGAGCTTTATCATCAATGATTCTGGATCAAAAATTTTATATGTACAGGATGAAGAAATTCTTCAAAGAGCCCTGAGTGTAGCTGATGAAATGCCAATACTGCAAAAATGTATTATTATGAAAGATGATTATAAGGGTTCTGACTCTCGTGTTCTTACTCTGCCTCAGGTAAGAGAATTGGGTATACAGCTATTAGCAAAAGATAAATTAGCGTATGAAAGTAGATGGCGTTCAGTTGATATACTTGATCCCATGACTATTGTGTATACATCGGGAACTACTGGGAGGCAGAAAGGGGTAGTCCATACTCATTTCAGCATTAATGCAGCATGTTGCCGGGATTTGCGTATTGTCCCGGAATATCGAGAGGATGATATTATGCTTTCATTTTTGCCTCTTGCACACACCTATGAACGTGAATGTGGTCATGGCACTGCCATGATGGCTGCGGTTACCATTGCATACTCTTCACCAATGACATTGATTGAAGATTTGAAGGTGTTTAAACCCACGGTTTTTATGTCTGTACCAAGAATATATGAACGTGTTTTTATGGCTATGCGCGATATGGCATCTAAATCTCCTGTTACTAAAAAAATCTTTGAGTTTGCAATAAAAACTGGTTTGCAACTTACTGAAGCAAGGTCTGATGAAAATGGATTTGTAGATATGTCCGAAGGTATTAATTTTACTGAAGGCGTAGGCAAATGGCTGGCATTCAAATATAAACTGGTGGATAAAATTATTTTTAGCAAAGTTAGAGAAACACTGGGTGGACGTTTCAGGTTTGCTTTTTCTGCTGCCGGGAGTTTATCTGCTGATTTATGCAAAGTTTTTATGGCAATGGGAGTTAGAATTTATGAAGGATATGGAGCTACTGAAACATGTAATACCATCAATCTTAATCTGCCCCATAAGGTTTTGCCCGGTTATGTTGGGCCTGTATGTAATGGCGTAGAAGGAAGAATAGCAAGCGATGGTGAATGGCAGGTACGGGGTAACAATATATTTACTCATTACTGGAATAATCCAGAAGCAACAAATGAAACTTTTACTGAAGATGGATTTTATAAAACAGGTGATATCGTACAGATGGGACCTGATGGATATATCAAAATTGTAGACAGAAAGAAAGGTATTATGGTCCTTGATACCGGGAAAAATGTTCCTTCGGCAAAGATTGAAAGCTTATTTTCAGTATCTCGATATGTGGATATTGTATTCCCTATAGCTGACGATAAACCGTATGTTGGCGCACTTGTTGTTCCAAAATATGACGTTTTCATTGAACTGTTTAAAAAGGAAGGTATCCC
>JAKPOE010000330.1 GCA_029548025.1 Spirochaetota bacterium | reverse complement strand
CATCACTTTGCAGCCATTGCCGGTGCAGGTCCTTTAATTGGACCTGTGTTAGCCGCTCAGTTTGGGTATCTTCCAGGCTTTTTATGGATTTTAATAGGTTCGGTCTTTGCCGGCGGTGTTCATGATATGGTTATACTGGTTGCTTCTATTCGTAAAGATGGAAAGTCACTTGCCGAGATAGCCAAAGAAGAAATAGGTCCTGTAACAGGAATGGCAGCGCTCTTTGCAGTATTGTTTATTTTAATAGTGGCTATCGCCGGATTGGGGCTTGTCGTTGTAAATTCATTATTCAATAATCCATGGGGAACTTTTATCATTGCAATGACCATACCAATAGCAATTGTGATGGGCATTTATATGAAGTCAATTCGCCCCGAAAAAGTATTGGAAACTTCTATCATAGGAATTGCGTTACTACTTATCACTGTTATCTATGGCAGGAACATTTTAGGAACAGGTGCTGAACCTCTTTTTACATTAAATCAGCATAACCTTGCTGTTACACTTGCTATATATGGTTTTATCGCAAGCGTTTTACCGGTATGGCTGTTGCTTGCCCCCCGTGATTATCTCTCATCATTTATGAAAATTGGCGTCATCCTGCTTTTAGCAATTGGCGTTTTAGTAGTGCACCCTGATTTACATCTACCGGCATTAACACAATTTATACATGGCGATGGGCCAATTATACCCGGTAAGCTTTTCCCGTTTGTGTTCATCACCATTGCCTGTGGTGCTATTTCAGGATTTCATGCGCTCATCTCATCAGGCACCACACCAAAGATGATCGAGAAAGAACGGTATGCACTGCCAATAGGATATGGTGCAATGCTTGTTGAGGGATTTGTTTCCATGATGGCACTCATTGCTGCGGCTGTACTTATCCCCGGTGACTATCTTGCAATTAATACTCACCTTTCCTTTGAAACCCTGGCACAGATGGGTTTTCCGGTAGATAAAATTAATGAGCTATCACAACTGGTTGGAATAAACATAGCTGGCAGGCCTGGTGGTGCGGTATCACTTGCGGTTGGGATGGCATATATCTTTTCGTCCATTCCTTTCTTAAGTCATCTCATGGCATACCTGTATCAATTTGCCATCATGTTTGAGGCACTGTTCATACTGACAACAATTGATGCTGGTACACGTGTAGCACGGTATGTAGTACAGGAATTAGGTGGCTATATATACAAACCTTTTGGCGACCTCAGATCATTATACGGCAATATTATCGCAAGCCTTATTGTTGTTTTTGCGTGGGGGTATTTTATTTATACCGGTTCGGTGCAAACAATATGGCGCATGTTTGGAACAGCCAATCAATTGCTGGCAATGCTGGCATTGTGTATTGGAACAACCATCATCATCAGGATGAACAAAATAAAATATATCTGGGTTACGCTCATCCCCATGCTTTTTATGTTAA
>JAKPOE010000012.1 GCA_029548025.1 Spirochaetota bacterium | reverse complement strand
GTAATATGCTTTAATTTATTCAATATTTTTTCTTGCTGCTTTTTACATTCTTTTAATTTTTTAAAAGCAGTATCATCCAATTTTTCAATCTTATCAATCAATTCAAGAACCTGCCCATCTCCATTAGCACCTTCTTTGACTGTCGCAAGCCTTCGCTGATGTCGCTTTTGCAGATTTTTTAATTTCGTGGGATTTTCAATAATATCAAACTGAATATACGGGTTTCTATCGATAATAAAGATGTCTCCAATGTTTTCAAACAGCAATTTTGCACTTCTGCCTGTACGTCGTTTTTCCCGTAGTGCTTCCACTAAATCCCATGTATGGGCATCAAAATATTTTACTATAATCTCTTTGTCTGAAAATGAGGTATAGTTATAAGGTATTTCTCTATATTTAAAATCTCGTTTAAAAATCTTTTCCATTACAATTCCTGTAAAAAAACGTTTGTAAACAAAACATTAATTAATAATTGTATCACAATTACAATGATTTACAATATTGGAGCGATAGTTATTGTTTATATCATATTTCCGTATGTATTGGTCAATAGCAAAATTAAAAATTTTTTTAAAAGGAGCCTTTATATGAAAACGATAGATGCTCGAGGACTGGAATGCCCACAGCCGGTACTATTGACAAAATCTGCAATAGAGGATGAAAACCCTGACGAACTGGAAGTGTTAGTAAGCAGCCAAACATCAGCGGGCAATGTTACCCGTTTTGCCGAACATAGTGGATACCGTGTACAAACCAGTATAAAAGATGATTACTTCACTATTGTATTGCATAAAGCAATAGAAGCCAAACCGTTTGCTTCAGCAAAACTACAATCATCAATGAATAATGGGAAAAATGTTGTTGTTTTTATAACCAGCAATGAATTTGGCAGGGGCGATACTGAACTAGGCCAGCTCCTCATGAAATCATTCATCAACACCATGAACGAAGCCAATGTGTGCCCAACAACCATAATCTTTGCTCACTCGGGCATATTTTTAACAACCGAGGATTCACCGGTTATTCAACCACTCCAGCAGATTGAAAAAAAAGGGGTACAGATACTCAATTGTGGTACCTGCCTTGAGTATTATAAACGCACAAAACTGCTTAAAGTGGGAACTATCTCAAATATGTATACCATTACTGAAACATTAATGATGGCAGATAAGCTTATAAAGCTATAAACTATTCAAAGAGTGTTTGTATATCCTCTATCCCTTTATAGGCAAGCCCTAAATGTTCATACGCAAGGCGTGCTGCAACCCTTCCTCGCGGGGTACGTTTGAGCATCCCAATCTGCACCAGATATGGTTCATAAAAATCTTCCAGCGTTGTAATCTCTTCACCTATTGATATGGCTATCGTCTTTATCCCCACCGGGCCTCCGTCATATTTATCAATAATGGTGGACAATATCTTTCTGTCCATATCATCCAATCCCAGCATATCAATATGAAGTTTATCCAGAGCATACAGGGCAATTTGTTTATCAATCATATCCTTTTTATGAACTATCGCAAAATCAAGCACCCGCTTAACAAGGCGATTGACTATGCGTGGTGTCCGACGCGAACGCCTTGCAATCTCCTGTGCAGCTTCTTCTTCTATGCTACACCCTATTATTGCTGCGGTTCGTAAAGCAATAGTTTCCAGATCATCTATCTCGTAATAATCAAGACGCAGCGGTATACCAAACCTATCACGCAACGCTGAGGTTAAAAGACCTGTGCGCGTTGTTGCGCCAATCAGGGTAAAGGGGGCAAGTTGCAATTTTATGCTCTTTGCACCAACACCCTGCCCTAAAATAATATCAAGCTCACCATCCTCCATAGCGCTATACAAAAGCTCTTCAATCGCTGGCGAAAGCCTATGAATTTCATCAATAAAAAGCACATCCATTGCTTCCAGATTGGTTAAAAGTGAAGCCATATCGCCAGACTTTTCTATTGCCGGTGCCGAAGTAGCTTTAATATTAACGCCCAGCTCATTGGCAACAATGAATGCCAGTGTGGTTTTGCCCAGTCCTGGAGGCCCTGCAAGCAAAACATGGTCCAGTGGCTTTTTCCGTAATTTTGCCGATTCAATAAATACACGTAAGTTTTCGGTTAACTGCTTCTGTCCTATAAACTCACTGAGACGTTGAGGGCGTAATTTTTTCTCAAAATCTTCTTCATCCAGTGATAATGGTGAGATAATGCCCGGGTTATTATTTTCTTCCTTTTTTTTCATACTCTTTTAAAATCTTTATAATGTCCTGAACATCCTTAGCACCAATGAGCGATTCACGTAAACTATCATCATTCATGAGCTTGGCAATATTAGCCAGTGTTTTGATATGTTGTGATATTTTATCCTTGGGAACAATAAGTAAAATAACAATGTGAACCGGTAGATTATCTATAGAATCAAAATTAATGCCTTTTTGGCTCAATGACATGATCATAACAACATCATCGACATAGGGACAGCTACAATGCGGAATTGCAACCCCCTTGCCAATCCCGGTACTCATGGACTTTTCGCGTTCAAACAATGTTTTTTTTATTGCATCACGATGCTCTGCTTTCAGCGATTTATTCTTGATTGCCATGTCGAGCATTGCCTCAATTAATTCCCATCTATCCTTAACAGATGGATTGATAATAATATTCTTTTTATTTAAATAATCTGTTAAAATCATAATAATCATTGGTCCTGCAAAAAAAATACACGCATACAGCAATCTAAACTAAGATACTACCTGTGCAAGATTTTCGTCAAGTGTTATATGGTTTTTTACTGTATATATTTTAGAGATAGATTTTTACGGAAGTTGCTCATGGTACACTAAAGTACACAAACCATTGAGATCTTCTGTTTTGTATAGATCATGAGATTTAAAAAAACAGATAGACCTCAAAAATTCTCATTTTCCATTGAAACGTTATGCCGCAGAATCTCCACCATAGCAGCGTATCCATCTTCCAGTACTATAGGAGATGCCTTCTCGATTCAGCAACCTCCCCGAGGTCCGTTTCATACTGTAGTTCCTCGAACGCCATCATTGCCATCCAGCCATGAGCGGTGCAGCATCATGGTTTTAGGCTTTGTTTCCTCCGCGCGAACATCAGCATGCGGTGCATATCAATCCTCCGGCCGCGGAATCGTTCCACAATGCAGATGGATGATATGGCCGACCTCAGTTGATCACGGCGAAGGCCCGAGTACAATTATAAAATTGCATCATACACGATTGCTGTGGTACTTTCAGGACGATGCGGATCCCCGCATGACACCGCGTACACTCCTACAAAAATTACGGTACACGATGTGCGCAGAATATCATATGCTTAAAAAATACGGTCTCTGTGATACCTGCATCATCATACGCCCTTGAAAATATTTGATTAAATGAAAGAATACATATTTCCCGGCCGGAGGACAGCACGCCATGGCTGCGCCGTTCGCACCACCTAAACTTTCCGCCCCCGCGGGGCCGCTTTATATATCACGGTCCCTTGCTGTTCATGCTTCGGCAACAGGAATCTACTTCACTATGATGAATGTGTTTTGTGGGGCGCCGCAGATACCGCACACGGCCGGCATGTTCCCGCTCATGGTGTTCCCGCAAATCGGGCACACGGCGTAGAGCACCGGCATCCCCGCCACTTTCTTCTTATCCAGACTGGCGAGAGCATCGGTGTAAAGCTTGTAGTGGATCTTCTCCACTTCGAACGCGTATTTAAACGTGGTCAGGACTTCCGCGACGTTCTCATCGGTCGCTTTCTTGATGAAATCCGGGTACATGCTGACGACCTCGTAATTCTCGCCTTTTATCGCAGTCTCGAGGTTCTCTCGCGTGGACTTCACCGTCACCGAGGGGTTGATCGCGTCCATCTTCTTCCCGAGCTTCGCAAGAGCGCGGGTATGGTTGTTGGCGTGTATCTTCTCGGCCCTGGACGCCGCATCGAAAAGCACCGCGATGGGGGCTAAATTTTCCTCTTTCGCCTTTATCGCGAAAGCCGCGTAGGTGGCGCTCGCCGTCGTCTCACCCGTTATCGCGGCCTTCAGGTTCACCACCGTCTGGGGCTCAGCCTGCTGCGCCTTGCACCCGGCATAGATCAACAATCCTGCCATAAACAACAATACTGTCGCTGCCTTTTTCATGCTTCCCTCCCATGATACCATCACGCAGAATATTCCAGCTCCTGGAATCGGAAATCACCGCACCACGAGCAAACGCAATGCCCCTGCTGACGGCGAGATGTCCAAATTCCGAGCGTGGAATTGATTGACCTCATTCAATAATCTATCACCCATCATGTCAAGTAAAAAGCTCTTTCCCAATCCGGGGGGTAAAATAATAGTTCTTCGTGCATGTACGTCAATATTTTCAACCTGAGATATTGCTCATCTCAAATACCGTAAGCTCTCCGTTGTAACACTCGGATTTCATCGCCCAACCCATCGTCAAAACCCAACCGAACCTTGTTGAAGAATCACAATATGGTGGAATGCCATTTCAATAATAGAGTACGTCCCTTATATGTTATGCTGGATATATAAATAGTATTTCTGAGTAATAGCGAAGAATCTTGCTGTTTCGCCGTTATCAAGTGCTCTGACCCCATTTTTTACGTATTACGATGTCACCCCCTACGGGATTTTACAATAATTAATGAGTCAGCGATTATAAAATGTCATCCCTATGGGATTTTAAGAAAAAAATACGCATACAGGGAATTATGGCGTCTTTGAATGCGGGCACAGGATAGATAATAGGATCACATATATTTTACTCCTCGGTAAACCATGAGATAGTGGCACAAAGCTCCCGCTATGATAAAAAAATGAAAAAATTCATGAAATCCAACATAACCCTGTATCTTCTTAGGCCATTGCATAATATAAAAAACTGCCCCTGCTGTGAATGCAATGCCACCTGCAAATAGGTACCATAGCGATGTGCTATCCATTATATGCAAAATATCCTTAATCACAACAATTGCCATCCAGCCCATTATCAAATAGATTGTGGTATAAATAATTCTTGGAGCATTGAAAAAGTATAATTTAAATAGTATACCTGATGCTACCAACAACCACTGGAAAAACAGTATGGCAAATGCTTTTGTAGCAGGAAGATACAGGTAGCATACCGGCGTGTATGTTCCCGCAATCATAATAAATATTGCCATATGATCAAGTTTACGCCATAGTGATTCTTCATTATCCTGGCGTTTTAATCCATGATAAAGCGAGCTTGCTGAAAATAATGCAATAACAGAAATAGCGTATACTGCTGATAGTATCTTTACAATATAAGACTGTGCAGCTTCTATAAGTATAAATAATCCAATGAATGAAGCCAATGCAGCTATTGCATGTGAATAAAATGAAACAAGTTCTGTTTTGTTTACCGGCATAGTATAACATCCCCATATTTTGTTTATATAGTACTATTCTATAAAGACAGTATTATATATTTTTTGGTTGCAATTTTTCATTTGCTTATTCAATATTTTTACATTTTAAAATGTATAATGAACATCTACAATAATTATAAAGATACTATATCAAGCATAACATCTTTCATGTAGGGATAAAGGTATGGATACAAAATTTGTTCACGATAGTACCATAACAATAGTTCAACAGATGACACATCAGGATGCTAATTTAGCCGGCAATGTCCATGGTGGCACTATAATGAAGCTCATTGATAATACCGGTGGGATTGTTGCCTCCCGACATTCCGGGTGTCTGGTAGTTACCGCCTCAATTGACAGATTGGATTTTCATAGCCCTGTTTATGTTGGTGATTTACTGCGTCTTAAGGCAAGTGTTAACTTTGTTGGTACAACATCAATGGAGGTGGGCGTTCGAGTTGAAGCTGAAAACTTTATAACCGGCGTAGTGCGGCACACTGCCTCAGCATATCTTACCTATGTAGCACTTGATGAAAAAGGAAAACCTGAAAAAGTTCCAGCACTCATTCCTGAAACTGATGAGGAAAAAAGACGGAATAAAGAAGCAGAACTACGACGGAAAAAACGGTTACTTGAAAAGTAAAAGGACAATAATATGGATATAATTATAATGTATTGTACCGTCCCTGACAATGATGTTGCACTTGCTATTGCAGATCATCTGGTCAATAACAAATTAGCAGCATGTGTTAACATAGTTAGCGGGCTCATGTCAGTGTATTCATGGAAAAACGAGATATGCAACGATTCAGAATTATTGCTTATAATCAAAACAAAAAAAGATCTTTACCATGAAGTTGAATTAAGCATTAAAGCACTGCACCCGTATGAAATCCCTGAAATTATTGCATTGCCGGTAGTTGCAGTATCCAATGATTATGCAGAGTGGATAAACAATGTTACCAAATAAAAATTCCGTACTTGTGGTACGGAATTTTATATAAAGACGCATGGCAAGGTCATCACCAATGCAGTCTTAAAATAAGTTATCACAAAAATGTATATCTTTCAAAAAAAATATTTTAATTAATCTAATTACTATGCATACAATGCTTATAAAAAAAATATAAACTTTATTGCTACATAGCAGCTTTTATCCCGATAGAACTATCGCAAAGCACAAAAAATAAAAAAACTAATTGCTAATTATATATTCATTGTCTATAATGCCTTAATTATAGAAAGATTATCATAATTCTTGAGGTAAGGAGGTGTTTCATGAAACCTGTAAGATATTTTTTACCTATTTTTATTTTTATTTTTGCTATAAGTTGTGTTTCGTCACCAAAAAATTGTAAAGAAGGTGACTGTAAAAATGGAATAGGAACATCTACTCATGATAATGGCACCTATAACGGTAGCTTTAATAATAGTATTCGTGAAGGTATGGGTGAATACAATTTCACGAACGGTGACCGGTATAGAGGTAATTACAGCAATAATATGCGTAATGGACAGGGTGAATATTACTGGAAGAATGGCGATAGCTACAAAGGCAACTGGGTAGATGGCAAACGAAATGGTTTTGGCATTTATACATGGGCTGACGGAACCCGCTATGAAGGTGAGTGGAAAGATGATAAGCGCCATGGGAAAGGAAAGCTAATTCTTAACGATGGTACCACCTTTGATGGGTCATGGGAGAATGACCTGTTTATCCGCAAATGATATACATTATTATAGTGAGGTACTATGAATAAAAAAAATGCGGCGTTGATAAGCTGCCTTATTCTATTGATACCTGCTTTTATACTTGCTCAAAGCATTGTAAAGGTTAAAAAGACTACTACTGTCCCTAAACAGGGTACTGTTACCTTTAATCATCAAATCCATAAAGCCAGGGGAATTACAGATTGCAAAATATGTCATCATACTGGTTCTACAGCAAAAAAATGCGGTGATAACGGTTGTCACTGGCAAACACAAAATAAGGGTTACAATGCTATTCATACCAAATGCCTGGGTTGTCACAGAACTAAAGGCGGTAAGGCACCTACACTTTGCACACAGTGTCATAAACGGTGATAAAACAAAAAGGGGGGAATATACAATTCCCCCTTAATAAATTTTAAAATCATATTCATTATGCCTGGATTAATAACGCATCAACGTATCTTTTTTGAATCAGTTACATCATTAAAGAAGCTAAAACATCCTGATCATAGTACGCATTTGCTTGATGCACAGTTTTCCCATCCTCTTTTCATGTCATCTGCTCTGGCAGGATTGCTAATACCAAATCTTTTTGATTACCTACCAGGTAAGCGCGACATTTTTTTTGGCAACAGTATAAAACATTTTTTGCATTCGGATGATGGTCTATCTGTTATTTTTGCCATGTTTAACACCCTTTTAAATAATAACCATGAACCAAATGAATGGGTATACTATCAAAAAGGTTTTTTTTACGGATATATTTCACACTGGGTTACTGATGCGATGTATCATCCTTTTGTATTTTACTGGGCTGGATTCCCAACATATAAAGATAACAGGGTGTCGTACTATCGCAATCAACATCTTCTCTTTGAATATACTATTGATCAATATATGGCTTATTTCTATAATTCAGAACCTTTTGAT
>JAKPOE010000464.1 GCA_029548025.1 Spirochaetota bacterium | reverse complement strand
AATATAGTCAGGAGCATTGGGAAGCCGTGTAATTTCAGGTATACGAAGTATTTCATGAACTGATAAAATATCTATACCATATTCTATTTTATCAAGCTTAAAACTAACTAACTGTATTATATCAAGAGAATCATTAGTATCGATAACCGATTCGGCTGTTTTTGCTGCAATACTTATCAGTTCATTATTCATATATCACCTGCTTTTACTATAAAAGTACTACAATTTCAATAATAGTAAATACTATCATAGAGCACCAATATAATTCAACACAAAAAAATTCAATACATAAAAAAGTTTTTTATTTTCAATACAGCAATTCGTTGACCCTTTGCATTACAAGCAAATTCTACAATTAATGGTTAAACCAGGAAATAATAGTTTGGCTTACATGTATCTATACAATTTTTGGTAGTTATTACTGCAAAAAATATAGCGTTCACACCTTCAAAAAATCCTTTTCCTATCCATCCGGCAATTAAAACAAAGCTATTGTATCACTGGTGGTGCTCACAACGGTAATAATAAAGTAAAATTGTAAATGTTCCCTTATATTTTCAGGGTTAGCAATCTATTTTCAGTACAAATAAATACCATTTTAGGAGCCACTGCTACTATTGTTGCATCTGGAGAAGGCAATGTATACGACCATAAAATCTCACCATTTGAAGCAATGAGATAAAAAACCGTATCGGCAATACATGTTATTCCATTGTGGATGCTTTTTAATGAATGTATACTCGTACCCGGACTAATCCTCCATTCACTATCCCCATTGGCAGATAGTTTACACAATACACCATTTGTTGTAGTATATACTATCCCATTATCATATGCCATTGCATCAATAATATTACTGTCGTTGAATGACCATACCAGCTCGTCTTTTAAAACATGCAACTTCTGAATTGAATCAGGAGTTACAAAATAAATTTCAGGATACTGTGCTATTAGCCCATTTTCAATAACAGTGCCAATGTGTTTACGGTAAATGCTAACACCCAATGAAATATCAATTGCATAAAGGTATCCATCATCTGTCACACTACAAACCATTTGATTAAATAAAACAGGTTTTGTAATAAATGGTGCATTGCAATCAACCCTGTGTATCACCCTTCCTTTTTTATCAATAAAATACAGTAATCCTTTTGATGTTGGCACAATAATCGTATTTTTTATACGCATTATCCCATCATCCAGCACATCTCCTTCTATCCCACACTGCCACAGCACATCACCTTTTCTATCAATAGCGTACAGGTCTTTGCTTTGAAGTATATACATAGTATCCCATTTGAAAGGTTTTGATGGCATAGGCAGGCTATACATCCACTCCACTTTATAATCCTTACAGTAGTATAAACCATCGCTGGTTGTAACCAGCACATCATTGTTATCAGGTACAACAGCTTTAATATTATACAGAGTATTAAGCGTGAGTTCATCTCCACTCACGGGCATTGTCTGATTAATATCTCTGATCAACGTTTCAATAATCTGAATTATTTTTTTATCGGCGATAGTTACCGGTAAAGACTGCTGTATAATTGTGTCAAGTTCTGTAGTATTCATGGAAACCGCTTTTTTTATAGCAATGATGGTACCCGCATCAACGACACATGCTTGCCCTGCATCAACAACAACACCAGGAGTACTTTCTTGTGGTATGCTATCCAATCTGGGAGCAATCATCACCTTCCCTTCCAGCACTATTAATTTTGTTATATTATTATTGGACCTTATCATAAAAGTTGTACCACGAATACTTGCAACTGCGGTTTTAGTTTTTACAAAAACAGAATCTCCTTTTTTAAGTTTTGCAATAGTTGCATAGATAACGCCACGCGTCATTAACGTATCCAGTAATAATTTACCCTTGCTCTGTACTGTATCGATGGCAAATTCAGAATTTTGATCTATCCGTAATTTTAAACTCCCAATTTCTATAACAGCCATTGAGCCCTTACCACATACTATCCTGTCCCGCTGTTCTATTCCCATGCCATTCATCAACGGTACCGACTGATTACCTCGTATAACCTGGACATCTCCGATTACTGCCGTGCATACTGCCTTTTCCATAGTTCCCGAAAAATAATGAGTAAAAAGCATTACTCCAGCAATAACTATCGCCGCTATACCAGTTGCAAACATAGCAACAAGCTTTTTTATGTGTATACCC
>JAKPOE010000458.1 GCA_029548025.1 Spirochaetota bacterium | reverse complement strand
AGCAGTTTTATCTTAAGTTTGTTTCTTAATAGCTGAATAGTTACAGGATTATAACAATTAATGTTTATTGATGCTCCATTATGATGAATAAAAAATTGCTTCAAAGAAAACTCTATGGTTATATATAGTTCCGGTTACATGCTTTGTTATAAATTACAATAGCTATCACAATAGCATTAAGGCTTTTGTATGATACCGTGTTTCTGCCTGTATAATATTTTCAAGACTTGTTTTAACCAGACTAATTTCGGGCTTTACTTTTTCTGATGCTTCCTTCAATGCCATTGCAAAGGCAGTCCATGCTGCAGCAGTTTGTTGCATATAGTAAGGTAATTGCAATGATTCTATGTCTGGCAAATAAGCGGTAGCTTCTTTAAGAAAATCGGCATATATCAGTCGGAAACCTCCGCCACCTGTTCCACGCCTTTCAATGACCTGGTATGCAAAGCGAAATGCCCACTTCCAGTCTTCAAATTGAGTCCATAGTTCAAGCTCGTTATAAAAGGTTGTAAGCCCCTGAATACCCTGTGTGGATATTGATGTATCAAGTATAACACGGCTATTGTAGATAATTGCATTACGGATAGTGTCTTGCATATTTACTGGAGCTTTCATCATGGCAGGTGCTATGCAATTGCCATGGATTTTAAAAAAATTGTCTTCGCAGAAACGTGCCTGTGCAAGGTCGCTATATGCAACTTCAATTAATGCAGGGCGTTCAGTATCGGTGATGTAAAACACCTTTTTATCATCATCATAGCCCCAGACAGTAATGACATGCCCGGGGAAATGAGTGGATGACTTATAGTAAGGAAGATAGTATAAATCGGTTTGTACTATTGCAGGTAAACCAGCGTCAAGTTTTTTAATAAGTTCACGATGACTTTGCTGTTGTGTTTCATATGTTTCCCATGTAACAGGCATGCCAATATGCAAAAAAAACCGTTCTTCAATATCTGCTGAACGTACATGAATCATGCGCGGGGGATTATTGCTTTTTATATACCATATTCCCAAACCTGCACCAATGCCAAAACAGAAAGCCTCACTCCACCCCAATCCATGAAATGCAGCAAGGTTTCGTAATCCTGTACTGGCACAGTGTCTGCCGGGTGTATGGAGATTTTTAAGTAATACGCGCATAAATAATTCAGTCATTATAGTTTGTCATGGTTCTTGTACCTATATTATTCTGTTTAAAGAATAATGTCAACTGTAATATAGCAGGTAAAAGCTATAGTTGACATAACACCATGCATGGTGTTTAATTATTGTGTTTAATATGAAGAATAAAATAAATAGGAGAGATAGTTATTTGATTAATTATTTTCTTTATATTAATGTTTTTTATAGTTTGTGAAAAGGAGGAGTTATTATGCAATCAAAAAAAATGGTAATTACAGTTCCTGAAAAAGCCAGAGCATATTTTAAAAAAGGATCAGATAATCTGGGTATTTTGCTCCTTCACGGATTTACCGGTACCCCTGCTGAGATGCGATACATCGCAGAGAAGCTTCACAATGCAGGTGTAACAGTCTATGTACCACGGTATCCTGGTCATGGCACCAGTTTGGTTGAGATGGCAAATACCAGCGTTCACCATTGGTTTACAGCAGCACGTGAAGCATTGTTTGAATTAAAGTCACATTGTCGGGAGGTCTACGTCGCAGGGCTTTCTATGGGTGGTATTTTTGCAATTTTGCTGGCAAAAGAATTTGATATTAAAAAAATTGCTCTTATGTCGGTACCCTGCACACTTAAAGAAAAAACTATTTACATAACGCCATTGGTTGGACGTTTTAAAAAGATTATATGGATTCCCAACAAAACTAAAGGTGTGTGCGATGAACGGGCACGCAAAGAACATATCTGTTATGATGATGGTATCCCGGTCATCCAATCGTGGCAGCTTTTTAAAACCATAAAAAAAGCTATGCAGGTACTGCCTGATGTTGCTGCACAATCGCTCATTATACAATCAAAAAATGATAAAGTTATCCCCAAACATTCGGCTGAGTATATCTATCAACATCTGGGGTCAGAGCACAAACATCTGATATGGCTTACAAAGAGTGATCAT
>JAKPOE010000428.1 GCA_029548025.1 Spirochaetota bacterium | reverse complement strand
ACCTTTAAACTCTTCTATCTGTTTATAATATTCTTCCAGCTTCGAAAGCTTTTTAAGAATTAATGGTATATCTACCAATGTTATACCTCCTGAATAAAATCTGCTCCTCTTTCATTTTAAAATCAAAATATTTCCTCAATGTCAGTGATTCATATATATATCGCTTTAATGGCTCCTTATCTGTTAAGATTACTTTATTCAATACTATTCTCCCCGTAATGCTCTCCGGTGCAGTATTTAATATAACAATATCAATCTCAGATGTTTTTACGGCTTCTGCAAGTTTGCAAAAAAGATTGAATGTATAGTCAGCAACATCCGGTACGTCATCAATATAAATAGCAATATCAATATCCGAAAGAGGTGTGTAAAAACCACGTGCTAATCCACCAAAAAGATATGCAAAAATGATAGCTTCATCCTGCAATATCTTTGTTATATCAGGAATGTATGACATTACTGTGTCAGGAATAGGTTCGTAGTGCATCATAACTATAAACTTTACAATAAACTATCTATCGCAGTCTCAATGACATGGGTAAATAATGCCACATTTTTGCTTATTGTCAACAACAATACCGTTATCACCTGACAAGCGGTATCTCATCCCAGTGCGTTGTATAGCGCGGGGACAGATACCGCCGGCGCATTGCCCATTGCCGCTGCACACCCTCTGAAGCAAAATACACCGTGCCACGGCCACGTGCGGCATTAACGCTGTCAAGCGTTTGCATAAGGTTGTAGCGTTTCCGGCAGCTTTGCGCAGGTGAAAAAAGTGTGGGCGATAGTTCCTGTGCATCAACGATATCCGTAAGCATGATACCAACCTTTTTATAGCGATAGCCGCTCCGGAAAAGCCTGTGCAAAGCGGTTTGTGCCGCAGCAATGATATCCGGCGTATAACACGAGTGCATATCCAGCGTAATGGTGGCAGCACTGCTGTACTGTGGTTCATCCTTAAACGGGTTTGTTGACACAAACACCGTGACAACGCCCGCTGCACCATGTTGCTTCCGCAACTTCTGCGATGCTATGGATGCATAGTGCGCCGCCGCCTCCTGCAACTCATTACATTCCGTTACCGGTTTGCCAAATGAGCGCGAGCTTACAATGCACTTTTTTGGCGGCGGCGCATCCTCTGTGCTGATGCAGGGAATGCCCCGCAATTCATACACGGTTCTGAGTCCCACAATGGTCATGGTCTTTTTTATAAAACTGTCATCAGCGCATATAAGCTGCCATACCGTGTCTATGCCATGTCTGCGTAACATACGTGCGTAGCGCCCGCCTATGCCCCATACCTCCTGTACATCAATGTGCACCAATAAATTTTTATACAGGGAACTATCGCCCACAAAAACAAACACACCGCTTTGTGTGCGTTTTTTTGCAATATGGTTTGCCAGCTTTGCCAGCGTTCTGGTGGCGCCCATGCCCACCGAAACAGGCATCCCTGTCCATTGCAGAACCGTATGCTTTACCTGCAGCGCATAGCCTTCTGCATGGCACGGTGGGACATTGCACAGCAAAAACGCCTCGTCAATGGAATACACCTCCATATACGGCGCACAGGTTGCAAGCGTATCCATTACCCGCCGAGACATGTCGCCATACAGCGCATAGTTAGACGAAAACACTGCAACATGGTGTTTGCGGATGATATCAGTGCACTGGTAAAATGGCGCTCCCATTGCAATGCCAAGCGCTTTTGCCTCAGGGCTTCGCGCTATGACATTGCCATCGTTATTCGACAGTACCACCACCGCTTTACCCCACAGGGCGGGGTTGCACACCTTTTCGCATGAGGCATAGAAGTTATTGCAGTCAACAAGCGCGTACATAATCAGCCAACCGTCCGGATGATATGAATAACAACACCCCATATGGTACAATCCATCTCAGGGGTCAGAGCCATAGCTTCATAGGTGTCATTGTCGGGCACAAGCAGGGCGGCGCCGTTTTTTATGACAAGACGCTTTACGGTAAGCTCGCCGTTAACTGCGGCAATGACAATATTGTTGTGCACCGGGGTCAGAGCCCTGTCCACCACAAGGATATCGCCGTGGCATATCCCCGGTGTCATGGAATCCCCTGACACACGCACAAAAAAGGTTGCAGCAGGATGCCGTATAAGATATTCGTTTAAATCCAGCACCGTTTCTATATAATCGTCCGCCGGCGATGGGAATCCTGCCTTGATGGCTGTTGCATAGAGCGGTGCGATAGGCGAGCGCGATGAACAATTGATTACTGGTAATGGGCACATGACAATACTCCAATCATATATATGTATCCTGATGTTACGGTTGTTCCTTTCACAATCCATAGCGTGCAACTGCAATACTACCGCACACTGCCAGTGCGATAGCAACAATGATATACTATACATAAATTAAGTCAACACAAGTTTTGTATTTTACTGAAAAAATTTTTACCGATAACTATCGCCCGGCATTTAAAAATACTAAACAATAACAGACAACCATCCCATGATTGAACAAAGTTGTAATGTTTTGCAAAGAACATGCCGTTAAAAAATGAGAGGTGCCAGCATGAATTCCCCTGATAGATATTTTTTACAACCATACCAAAATAACGATATTGTGTTGCGCCTGAAAGCGTGGGCAGCGCTCATCTTTAATTTTTCAGTTATTTTTGCTGTAGTAATAATGGGAACCTTTTTTGCTGTTCGCGGCATAAAGGACCCCGGCATCCTTTACCCCTTTACGGGTACCATTTTTTCTGCAATTATTTCATTAGCATTGCTTCGCAAAGGAAAATTTCAATTTGCGGCTAACCTCTCATTTGCAAGTGTGCAGATAGCGTTGTGGCTTGTTATATTTTTTGAGTCCGGGTCTCTGCTGCAACGTATGGATTCCATTGTGTTGATTTCTGTAAGCCTTGCCTATACACCGCTTCTTTTTGTTGATCGAAGACGAGGTATATGGTTTTACTATACTGCAAATATGCTTTTGCTTATTATATTTGTATTGTATGTACAAGCCGCGTTGGGGCTTGAACGATGGGAAGTTATTGAATATTTTATGGATTCTGCATTAGCATTAACATTTGTAACTGCCATCTCGTATCAAATCTTTTCAATTCATAAGCTGGGTATCATCAATGCATATAAAGCTCAAAATAAGATACAGAAGCAGTATGAAGAGCTGTCGGCTACAGCCGAAGAATTAGAAGCTATGAATGAGGAATTAACGGCAATAAATGAAGAGCTTGAAAATACTCAGCAGGAGCTTTTGATAAGCAATAGCAATCTTCAAAAAGAAACTGCACAGCTTCAAACCATTCTTTCTTCAATTACTGACGGAATAATCACAACTGATGATAAG
>JAKPOE010000421.1 GCA_029548025.1 Spirochaetota bacterium | reverse complement strand
CTGGATGCTGAAATATTGATGGCTCATACACTCAATATTGAACGTCATACTCTCCCATTGCATTATTCTACTCACATCAGCAAAATAATATATAAAAAATTTGAAAATTTACTATTACGCAGATTACAAAGCGAACCAATTGCTTATATTATAGGTTATAAAGAATTTTATTCACTTCCTTTTCATGTAAACCAACATGTCCTGATACCTCGTCCAGAAACTGAACTCATTGTTGATTTTGCCCTTTATTATGCACATCACAATGCAACAATACTTGATATTGGAACAGGTAGTGGCGCAATTGCTATCGCAATTAAATATAACCTAACAGATTGTTCTGTCTGGGCAATAGATATATCTGCAGATGCCCTGCGCATTGCAAAAAAAAATGCTGCCACTTTATTAGGGATGAACAAAATTAAATTTCTTCAAAGCGATTTGTTTACATCGTTACCTCACGTACACTTTGATGTGATTGTTAGTAATCCACCATACATCAATCCTGAAATTTATACTACCTTGCAAAAAGATATTTTCTTTGAACCAAAAGAAGCATTAGTTGCACCCGATCATGGTTTTGGCATCATCAAAGCAATAATCAATGATGCTTATAACTATCTAACAAAAGATGGAGTATTGATTGTAGAGATAAGTGATGATTTAGCCCATCAGATAGTCAACTATACTCAGTCATTGCCCTATACAATTTCCATTGCAAAAGATTATTCGGGTATGCAACGTGTTGCAATTTTGCACAAAACTATAAAAAATATAAGCAATTAAGAAATAATGATAAATTTAAAATAATTTTATTCGATACTGTAATATAACTGATGTATCAGCCCAATAAGCATGGTAGTGGAGTAAGCAGACCGCTAAATGAGCATTCCATCTGAAAGGGGAATCATTGTGCATGATCAATGGTAAAGAGGAATTACTGCATGATATCAGAGTTGCTAACTTTATAGAAGAATATCGTTTTAGTTGCATCAGCAAACGTGATAAGTGGTATAGCTTTTCAAATATTGAATGGGATCCAATTTCGAGTGAAATTAAAATTGAAGCTATCATCAATTTAATTGATTCTTCATACACCATCAATCAAATTATTAAACAAGACACTGTCCCAAGGAAATCTATTGGTAATCAACGGTTTAAATATACAATACTTGAACCATTAAAAAGAAGTAAAATATTCTTTAAAGAAAGTGATATCACAGGCACCATACTTATTCAGAACTATTTCCCTTATTACGATATCATTCATCATTCATCGATATCACCGAATAATGTTGAAAATATGTTCAATTTTTACTCTGACCGGTGCAAGGCTAAAGTTTCAGTTGAATTGCACAAAAAAAATAATACTACTCATAAATATTTTGACTGTGTAGGATTTAGAGAACACTCATGGGGGTTATATCCTTCTCATCATATTAGTTGTGATAGCAGAGTAGTTGTGCATTTCAGAGATCAAACAATTTCGTTTAGATATATAGAATATAATGGCATGAGCTATTCATATGGTTGTATTTCAAAAAAAAGTGGCAATCTTGCATTGGTCCTTGTTGAGTTAGAATTTCTTTCAATAAAAAAT
>JAKPOE010000409.1 GCA_029548025.1 Spirochaetota bacterium | reverse complement strand
TTGTTTTTGAAGATGACTTTTCTAAAGAATCAATACGAAAGATTATATTAAAAGGGAAAAAGCTAACACCACAGGAAATAGAGGAACAAAAGAAGAAACAAAATAAATGACATGTTTTAACTATGTGTTTTGCTTCTATGGCTCTTCTATGGTTGTCGAAGCACTATAAACATACAGAAAATATCCATTAAAAATGTATTTTGTAAAAAATTAAAAAATACTTGCAACTTTTTATACATAATTTGTACCGTATAGATTATGATTTCATTCTGATAAGGTATGGTATGTATACAATTCACATCTTTTTCCTTTTTGCATTTGGGCTTTTTATTGGGTTTGTTTCTTCAGTACCTGTTGGTGCCGTTCAACTGGAGGTTATAAAAAAAGCCATTAATGGACATCTTAAACCGGCAATCTCTGTGGCGCTGGGTTCGGTTACATCGGACCTTATTTACGGCATCCTTGTTCTTTTTGGCATTGGCAACTTTTTGCATCAGCATAATGTGCAGATTGTTACCTACTCGTTGGGCATCATTGTTATCATAGCATTGCTATACCGTTCATATCGCGAGCACAAACATATCCCACCTCATCTTAAAACACATATACATTATAAAAAGCGTACATCGTATTTAACCGGCTTTACTATTGCCATAACCAACCCCGGTATGATTGTATGGTGGGTTATTGGTTACAAACTTCTTCTGGACCTTGCACTTTTTAACACTATGACTGTTCCATTGAAGATAACATTTTTAATTGCATGCTGCAGCGGGCTTGCAGGTTACCTTATTCTGATGGCTTTTATGATAAACAAATTACAGGAATCAATTTCGGATAAGCTGCTTGACCGCATGAACATAGTCATTATGTTTTTGCTTGTACTGGTAATAATTTATTTCAGCGTTAAACTTATTAGCCTGATTACCAATACCAGCACTGATATCATTCATAATTTTTAGGGCGATAGTTACTGTTAATGCTTTCGGTTTTGTTCAATACGGTTATACGTTAATACTATATGGCAGGCAATACCCAATTATGGATATTACTGTAACACAACAATTTATTACCGATTTGCAAAGCTTACGTGAAAATGTTCCTCTTGAAAAAGAGTTCTTTGCTTTTCTGTACGATTACTTCATAGATGCGGGAATGTCCATGCTTTTGTCCACACCCCACGATTACTGTTTGATCTACTTTGATCTACCGGAAGCTATTGATGATATACAACCTTCCAATGTTTCATGGCTTGTGGAAAAAGAGGAAAAATTTTTAAGCTTAACCATGTTTGCCAATGGCAACCAGATACAAACCTACCATACATTCCATATTGCAAAAAATCCAGTTAATGCATTTTTTTTACGGTCATTAAAGGACAGCGGTACAATAACCATTCATTTTTTTACATTAATATATGGCAACATGTATAAACTAAAATCAATTGCATTTCATCTTCCTGAAGTAATCATCAATCAATTAGAATAGTAAAACCATGCGTGAAGAAATTAAAGAAAAGTTTGAACATATAAAAAAAGGGGAACCCATCCCTGAAACAAATTCGCGTAAAAAGAGGTTTTCACAAATATTTTTGCTCGTGAACCTTATTGTATTTTTGACATTACTATTGCTTATCTTTCAAAAAAAAGAGCATTCAGACTACATCTATCAAACTGTTTTGATAAACAATATCCAGGTTCGCTTTTCAATCATTCATTCAATCAACAAGCCCATACTGGCAACCATTACACTGACAAGCCCTGACAGATCAGTTTTACCCATTAAAAAACCATTTGCCACAATAACCATCCTGCACCAGAATACTGAAATTACCTCGCTGCCAGTACACATTGATGCAACTGTATTACATATTACGCCTGATAAACCAATCACCCATACCGTTTCTATTCCTCTTGATGCAATTATTGCATTTGGGAAAAAACATGATTTGCTTCAATACAAGCGCTATGCTTATCATAGTGTAATCCCTTTAACCGTAATGTTTACACTTCACACAATTATGGATTATTCAACGTCATTACAATGTAAGTGCAAGGTAACGGCAAAATGAACCGACCAACCTGGGATGAATATTTTATGACCATTGCTCATGATGTTGCAACACGTGCAACCTGCATTCGACGCAAGGTTGGCGCAGTTATAGTAAAGGAAAAACGTATTCTTTCAACCGGTTATAATGGAGTTCCAACCGGAATAACCCATTGCACCCCTGAAACGTGTCTTCGCACTATATACAATGTACCATCGGGCGAGCGCCATGAGCTATGCCGCGGTCTCCATGCCGAACAAAACGCCATCATACAGGCAGCATATCATGGTGTATCAATTGCCAATGCTATTATCTATGTTACCCATCAGCCCTGCTCTATCTGTACAAAAATGCTTATCAATGCCGGCATAAAGACATTTATCGTTGAACACCCCTACAACGATGAGCTGGCACAAGCAATGATGAATGAGGCAGGTATTGAAACAATTGTGTTTAAAAAATAATTATTGTTTCATCTCAATCTTTATTGCCATTTCCAGAATATATGCCGGTGGAATACCGGGTTTTAACATGGTATTGTTGATGATGATGGTTGGCGTTGCATGTATGCCAAGTTTACCACCCAGTGCTATATCATCCTGTAAAAGCTTTTTTATTGTATCAGTGTTCGATAGTTTTTTTAAATCAGCATAATCTTTATGTAAATCTGAAACCACCCTGTTAATAGCTATTTCATCAACTTTCCCCCGGTATGACATTAACTGCATGATATAATCATGATACTCATTGCTTCCATATAAAGCATATGCAATACCTGATGCCATGCATGATGCACCATCCTTTTTATGCTGAATAAACCTGTTACAGGTAGCATCCAGAGGAAAATGCCGTAAGTAAACTGCCACCTTCCCTTCATATTTTTTTGCCAGTTCAGAGAGCACAGCAATTGCTCTATGACAGGCACCGCAGTTAAAATCAAAAAAAACAGTTATATGTACAGGATATTCTTTTTTACCTATAACAGGGATGGTGCCATCAACTGGTATGGCAACCCTTTCAAACATGGTGTATTCTTTTTTAAACTCCTGTAGTATTATTGCTTCGCGCTGTTTTTGTTTCTGGTTATATGCAAGCTGTAATGTTCCATCAATACCCCATGCAACCAGAAGCGACACAACCGCTGCAATAACAAGTACAACGATGGTACCACGTAGCTTGCTGTCGGCAAACAGGGTTGCAACAGTAAAATCATGGATTGTATTAATACCCCTGATTAAACCTTTATATAACAATGCTATATATATGAGCACCAGCGTTAACAGTGCAACATTACATAGCCATAGTGCCATACAAAATGAACAAAATTTTTGTATTTTTACAAATGATATATATCCTAATACAACTGACAGCAATACAGCAAAAATAGCTAACCACAACATACCAAATTCAAGGATTACATGCTTTGTTTTTATTGTGTAAATTAGTATCACAGCAATGAAAAATAAATAAAATGCCATACCCCATGCAGCTAGCGGCATTCCAAAAAGCATGGCATAGGCGCTGGTATTAACTGCATTGCAATCAAAGGTACTACCAGCAGTACATAACGAATAAAGCGCTGCATCAGGTATAAGCGGAAAATAATGAATATACAACAAATAAGCAGAGATAATGACCCCAATACCACACGTGATGAGCATTGATAAAAAAAACTTTTTGATATGCATGGAAGTTTCCTTAAAATTTAATGTACATTTATATCAACCTGTATAAAATACGGTTGATATTCTGCCGGGTTTATATAGATTATATACCATTGATTTTTCATATGCAATATTTCTTTTGCCGAATAATACATCATAGAAGTACCTTTTAATTTTTTTGGCGTATAGAGAATTATTTTTTTTGCAAAGGGCAATTGTTCTATGGAGGGAGCAATGCTCATCACGATATTGCCATTGAAAAGCTGACAATACACAATGTAAAAAAATTTATAGTCTTCATCATATCCAAGCGAGCACTCGCCTGCAACATCGCCGTAAAGATGAATTGCACCGGTTACAGTATTTTTCCAGGAACTATCGCCCTGTAAAAATGCATACGTATCCTTTTGCAAAATGTGTTGGGGTTTAACCCGTGCAATAACAAGTGAACTTTTACCGTTTTTGCTTATATGCCCAACCACATACACATAATCATTATGCTGCAGCACAGAAGCCCCCAAAGCAGGTACATCCCCTGTAAAAAGATTTTTGAACCTTTTAAAGCGTACAGGTTTTCCCAATGACCAGTTATAGGGCACATCCCAGTGAGCAACCGAGCTTTCCATCAATGAAAATGACAGAGGTTTCAACGGATCATGGATATAGACATGGACATAGTATACATACACCGTGTTATTAATCCGTATACCATCAAAAGCCCACAATCTGTCTCTTGAAGGGTCCTCATGTTTGTCATTCCGGATAAATGGAACAATTTCCCCATTTTCAGTGTAATAGTGGAATGGTAATTCCCTGATATTGCTTGCATCAACTTTATTGGTAAATGCCAGACTATTAGCTATCATCCCCTCATGAGTAATGGTGTCACCGAATGTCCACATGGTATGCTGTGCGTCAAAATCTACTGGCGTTACACCATCCTGCCCTTTAACATAGTGAAGACGTGAAGGAGCAAAGATACCGCATTCAGTTACTGTAACCTTATCTGAACAACCAGTAACGAGTAAAACACATAACATAATGCTATAAAGTTTACCATGTTGCATACTGTATGATTAGCCTTTACCTTTTTTACTATCGTATGACTATCGATAAATACTACTTTTTTTCAATTATTTTTTCTTTTTTTGTTGATTAAACGGCTTTATCAGAGCTATTAGTAATTTTTATTATAATCTTTTTTTATAGAGCATGGCTATGGAATTGAAATATGGCGTAACGGTATGGGGTAATTATTTTTTAGAGGCTATCTACCAGTACTATGCTGACATAAAACGGTTACAGCGGGGATTGCGATATGCAAATAGCGACAGAGTAAAGAAGATTGAGATTAACAATACCCTTGTTTTAGCAAAAGTAAAAGGAAATCAAGGCAGATCATATACAGTGTCGCTCTATTTTAGCCCTTTCAAAAGCGACGAGAAAGAAAAGGTTGTTACGCTCATAGAAGACAATCTACTTGTATTGGGCGAGATCATCAAAGGCAATCTACCCGATATACTGCTTGATGAACTAACAAAAAATAATATTAAATTATTCCCTTCTGACTGGAAGGAATTGAATAGAGGATGCAGCTGCCCTGACTGGGGCGACCCGTGCAAGCACATGGCAGCAGTATACTATCTATTAACCAGAGAAATAGATTTAAATCCATTTTTATTATTTACATTACGTGGATTGGATTTAACAAAACTGTTCAAAATCACCACTAAATCGCTCATTGATTATCCCATCAATATTCAAGAAGCACACGAAAACCAATACAACAACGAATTGCAAAGCTTTCGCGAAGTGGCGATAGTTACTATTAATAATTACACTAATTTTATATTATCAAAACTATCAAATAATCCATCATTTATTGATAAAGATTTTAAACCCATTATTGAAAAATTTTATAAAAAATCACAAGCCTTAAGCGATGCTATTCTTTTGAGGGATATAGCATCGATGGACAGTGATTTATTGTTGAAGCTCGAAAATCTTTTTAAATCCGGGAAGATCTCTTTTATACCGGATAAAAATTTTGTTGGTTCATATTTTACCTTCTATAGTGAGCTCATTGAACATGAACCGGTGCGTCAAAAAATAGATAGCCTCAACATAATGGTATATGATGCCAAAACCAGCACATACCATATATCACCATTAAACATGCTCAAATTATTTCTTCAATTCACAACCATGTATGAATCAAACGAATCTACTAGCGAATGTTTGATGTATAATTTTTTGTTTATCCTTTCGCGTGTTGCATACAATTTTGTAAAATCAAATGCCTTTATCCCTGCTGTTTATCTAGAAAAAAATCAGTTCTATTGTATCTTTCGATTGCTTTCATCGCCTGTTGATATTAAAAAGCAGATACATAATGTAATATCAGCCATGCCTGTCTCACTAACATTGCCATCATTGACCGGTAAAAATACAAAGAAAAGCCGTGGTACCATGGATAAAGAATCCACTATCAAATTTATGCTGGCATGTTTCTTTACTGAATACGCTTCAATAATTGGAACATCAATGAAATCTTCGTTAAAGTTAACAAAGCAATTTCACAGTACCATGTACGATGCTATATTTTTATCAAAACCATATAGTATGGAACGCTTCAATGATAAAGCTTTACCATTGGCTATTGCTAATTATTTTTCTATCTTTGAACTTATAGAATCAAATCTTGATTTTTCTGTTATCATAGATAAACATAATGATGAATACTTTTTGCAATTTTTAGTCAACAATACAACCATCAATCAAATTACCGAACAAAAGACAAAAAATATAGTACTGAAAGTTTTATCAAACTTCATTGATGTTTTACCTGAAATACCGTTACTATTAAAAAATAGCACTCTGCCTGTATCACAGGAGCGATTGGAAGATCTCATAACAAAAAAACTTGAACTGTTACAAAACCTTGGGGTAGAGGTTTTACTACCAAAAGAATTAAAAGAGATTATAAAACCTCAACTTAAAATAAAAACGCGCTTAAAAGACAAAACACATGTATCGTTTTTTAGCCTTAACGATATGGTTACATTTGATTACGAGTTTTATATAGACAATGAAACAATTTCCTATGAGGAACTTATTGCTTTAATGAACCAAAATAAGGAGCTACTTAAATTTAGAGATAGCTATATACGGATTAACACAACTGATATTGCCAAGCTCATGCAACAGTATGAAACCAAATCAAACCTGTCGCAATTTGATCTTTTAAAATCTCATCTCAGCAATGAATCAGAAACGATTGAACTGTGTGATGAAATCAAAGCAATGTTTGAAACCATGTTCACAGAGCAGCAGTACCAGCTTCCTCATCTCAACGCATCGCTGAGAGAATATCAAGAACGAGGCTTTAACTGGATGCTCCATCTGCTTTTACATGGATTTGGAGTAATTTTAGCCGACGACATGGGTTTGGGAAAAACATTACAGGCAATAGCTGTTATACAATTTTTAAAAGAAAATGGGTACATAAAAAAACCAATGCTTATTGTTGTTCCCAAAACATTAATGTTTAACTGGGAATCAGAAATTAAAAAATTTTCTGAAAATCTTTCGTATACATTTTATTATGGAACTAAAAGAACATTCAGTGATACTGATATCATATTTACCACCTACGAAACATTACAGAGGGATTATAAAAAACTGGAGGATATTGTATATGATGGCATAATCCTTGATGAGGCACAGAAGATAAAAAATTATCAAACATTAACTGCAAAAGCTATTAAGCATCTATCAAAGAAAGCAAAGTTTCGTATTGCATTGAGTGGCACACCTATAGAAAATAGGCTTACAGAGCTCTGGAGTATCTTTGATTTTATATTGCCAGGGTATTTAAAATCAATAGATTATTTTGTTAACGAATACACAAAGGAAATAGAATTAAAGCGTAATCAGCAAAAAATTGAAAATTTACGAAAGATTACATCACCGTTTATTTTGCGCAGGCTTAAAACTGACAAATCAATCATCAAAGATTTACCCGAAAAGATAATCATTGATCAATTTGTTGAAATGGAAAAAGAGCAAATTGCACTCTATGAACATGTTGTTCAGCAACTCAGAGAAGAGATTGCCGCAAGCGAAAATCTGCTTCCCATTATATTGAAAAGCTTTACAATATTAAAGCAAATATGCAATCATCCCCGAAATTATGATAAAAAAAGTCCTGCTATTTCACATATCTCAGGGAAAACAAAATTATTGCTTGAGATTTTACCAGCAATTATAGCGAAACAAGAAAAGGTATTAATCTTCACCCAATTTGTAGAAATGGGAAATATATTAAAACAAATTATTGAAAATGAATTATTATCGGAACCATTATTTTTAACCGGCAATTTATCTCAGATTAAAAGAAAAGAACTCATTGAAAAATTTGAACATGATGACAGCGCACAAATCTTTATACTTTCATTAAAAGCAGGAGGGGTTGGTTTAAATTTAACAAAAGCAAATCATGTTATCCATTATGATCTTTGGTATAACCCATCTGTTGAAAACCAGGCTACCGATAGAGCCTTTAGAATTGGGCAGAAAAAAAATGTCTTTGTACACAGGTTTGTTACTAAAAGTTCATTTGAAGAAAAAATCAATGCCATGATTCAACATAAAAGAGAGCTGAACGATTTAGTG
>JAKPOE010000397.1 GCA_029548025.1 Spirochaetota bacterium | reverse complement strand
CTCAAATTCTACTGGGGACCGCCACCGGGGATGCTGCGAAAAAACCTATAACGCTCTCTATAACAAATAATTGATCACTTTTTATATTTTATAATCGCCGCTATATCCTGCCGGTATATGGTAATATTTAAACGGTTGCTGCAAAATTTTACAGGTTCTGCTTTCGGGATTATCAAAAAAGTCTTTTACCACATCCATGAAGTTTAATGAGATGCCAAAGTACAGGCTTCGGTAGGGGTCATCGTCGGTTTTATCCCAGCGAACATAGTTGCGGGTGAAATAGCCAAAATCAAGCTGTATATAGCGCAAAAAGTTGGGCAATCGTAAACCCAGATTTTGCAGTCCAGCTAATCTAAAATTAAGAACATATTTTGCACCGCTGTAATCGCTTGTCATGTGCAAAGGGTTTGCTCCCCAGCGGTCGGTGTAGCCTTCAGTAGGCCAATACTGCCAGCTAAATCCAATAAGCGAGTCCAGTGTTGGCGAATATTCTAATAGTATACCCAAACCAATCCCGGCAACATCGGCAACAACATCTTCATACGAAAATCCATATTTGCCGGTGAATGCATCGCCAACTTCTATAAAAACACCTAAAAAGGTTGCTGTCGCAATTGAATAAAACCACTTGGTATTTCTTCCATTTTCGGACCAATCATAGTAGGCATGAAAAACCCTGAATGATAAATAGTGTGCATAGGCATGTCCTGCTTTGTCAGCACCACCAGAGTCGGTATTCTTACCAAAAAAACCTTCATCAGCAAGCTCGGGATTTTTTTGTTCGCCCCAATCCCATGTTTCCATGCCATATACTGTTGTAATAACCGGGACTGCAATAAACATGGCTAATGTAGGTGTTGTTGGGCCATTGCCTTTGGTAAAAGGATTCCACGAACTGGTTGAATTGTTAACAGTTGCATCAGGTGTATTGGTAACAGCAGTATTGTTATCTGGTATATCGCTAACAGGAATATCACTGGAAGGCGGCGAAGTTAAGCCATTTTCCTGAGCAAATGCTGAGTATGTAAAAAAAACAAGAAGCGTAACAACTGCTACTTGTGCAATATACTTATTCATGGTCAGTGTCCTTTATACACTCATATAGTATTTAATACGCAAAAAAAAATATTGAGTGGTAGACTGTAGATTGCATTTTTAAATGTCAAGATAATATTAACGATATTTTTTAAAAAAATAACTATACAAATAAACGTATCAATATTTATAAAAAATATTCATGTCACCATCATAACTGTACATTAAAAGTATTATTGGCGATAGTTACTCTATAAGTATATGTCAGGCTGTAAATAGTGTGTTACAAAAAATACTTGCTAAAATAGTACTTCATGTATCGTAATAAAAACATATTAATGTAAGAGTGTTAACCATGACTGATTATTCAAAAGCAAACGATGCTGTTATCGAGAAGGTGCAGGGGTATATCTTTGATACTATCCCTGCCAGAGGGCATGAAACTATTGTCAGGTGGGAATATCCGGAGTTCCAGAGTCTTTGCCCTGTTTCGGGCAGGCATGATCAGGGCACCGTGATTATCAGCTATAAACCTGCTAAATTGTTGCTGGAAAGCAAATCAGTGCGTAACTATCTTGGTGCATGGCGTAACAAATCTATATGGCAGGAATATGTTACTGATGTTATAGCTCAGGATTTATTTGATGCGGCAAAGCCACAATGGATTGAGGTGTCCATACAGTGGGCTCCGCGCGGGGGCATCTTTGCCACCACAACGTCTGTAAAAGGGAACAAGAAAAAGCTATGATGAGCGAATATATTGCTGGTGTTGATATAGGCGGAACAAAGATTATTGCAACTATTGCTGACGTAACCGGAATAAAATCACGGGTGTATCAGCAAACACAGTTACATGGTGACAATTTTACCATACCAAAACAGGTGTATGCATTAATACAGCTTGCGGCTGAGAATGCACAGATACAATATGATGAGATTAAATCTGTTGGTGTTAGTACATGCAGCCCCTTTTTGAGAAACGGAGTATATAAGGAAATTGTTGCCCCTAATTTATGTGGTGGTTTAACAGACAGTGGACGCTTACCTAATGACTGGCAGTCAATTGCACTTGAAGAATTTTTATGTAACATATATCCGCATGTTATTGTGGAAAATGACTGTGTAGCATCAGTGGTTGCCGAAAAGCTTTTTGGTGCAGGTAAATTTATTGATAATCTTGTTTATGTAACATGGAGCACGGGTATAGGTGCCGGTATATATGCTGATGGAAAGCTTATACGCGGTAAAAATGGGAATGCGCCGCATTTTGGGCATATCTTTATTGCTGAAGATGGTCCGCAATGCGGATGTGGAAATTATGGGGATTTAGAGGCGTTAGCTTCGGGCAGTGCTATTGCCCGGGATTATCATGGCAGTTCAGCTAAGATTGTCTTTGACGATTACCGTAAAGGCAATGAAAAAGCAATAGCAATAATTAAACGAGCTGCTCGTAATTTTGCCCGCGGATTGGCATCGCTTAATGCAATGGTTGATACAGAATATATCAGCCTTGGCGGCAGTGTAATGAACGATAGTGATATTTTACTGCCCATGATTCGTGAAGAGTTTTATCAATCATTTAAGGTACTATCCCACAATGTCATTATAGAAAAAAGCGCACTCTTTCAGTATATTGCTGACATCGCTGCATTAGCCCTTGTCATGCCAGCATCATGGATTGAGCAATGGCGAACCTATAGTCCATGGCTGCAGTCACCAGGAATGATAAAGCTCAATTGATGGTTACTCGATACTTTTTGTTTTTACAATGGCAGTAAAAAATAAAAGCGTTTAATGCTTGTGTATGCTACAGCAGTTTGTCCATCGAATCATGAATATTGAGGAACGATGTCATTTCGGTTACGGTAAATGTACGCTTTACCTTTTCTTTAACGCCAACTGTTGCAAATAAAATTTTATTCTTTTTACAATATAATCTAATTGATACAAGAACACCCAATCCGGTAGAATCAATAAAATCCAGTTTTGACAAATCAATGATAATCCGTTCTTTTTTTTCTTTTTCGATTTCATTAATTATTTTTTTATCAACATCAAGCGCTTGAGGTGATGTCAATTCTCCTTCTATAGAAACAATAAGAACGTTACCCTTTATTTCATGTTTGATATCCATGAACAAATAACCTCCTGTACACAATGTTTATATACAATTACATAGAACAGTAACGTATAGTAAAATCAAGGATTATTTTTTATTCATCAATAATTCATTGAGCAATTCATGCAATGTGTTGTTGTTATGCGATGCAATTGTCCGTGCAATCAGATGTTCATCGTTAGCTATTGTTTTCAACACAGTACTTCGTTCATTGCTGGTAAGATGGGGAAAGTTTTCTTTCAATAGTTTGCGTATGGCAGTTAATGCATCAAGGGCTTGTTCAATATCCTGCGGGATAGCTTGTTCTAAGAGCCTGCGTACCTTCGCAGCCATTGCAGGAGATGCGCCACCGGTGGACACGGCTACAAGCAGTTTACCACGAGTAAAAAACGATGGCACGTAAAATGATGAGTTATCGGGATCATCGACGGCATTGATGGGTATATTTAATTCAGATGCTTCATAAAAAACCTGCTGGTTTACTTCTGTGTTGTTGGTGGCAGAAAAAACAAGTGCAGCACCTTTACAGTCACCTTTCTGGTATAAGCGCTGTATGATGGTAACACTGTGATCATTGGCAAGTGCAGATAAATCTTTGCCTATATGGGGAGCTATCACAGTAACTATCGCCCCCGCAGCAATAAGGTCTTTCACCTTGCGGTAGGCAACCTCACCGGCACCTATAACCACAACGTGTTTGCCTTTTATCCTGTACATTATTGGATACACCATATGCTTGCTATTGTGCTAATTCCTCCGGCATTGTATAGTACTCTCCAGCGTCCTTTAATGCAATAATGGTATCATGCGTTAATCCTATCTCTTCATCAGTAAGATAGCACTGCGGGTCGGGAGCCCATGGGTCGCCAAATACCCGATAGGCGCGCACACGCATGGAACCGTTGCACATTGGTTTAAACTTGCACAGTCGGCATCTGCCTTTAATATAATCTGCCTTATGCTTGAGGCCCTTCATCAATGGATTGCTTTCATCCATCCATATATCGGCAAAACTTCGCGTTAAAATATTGCCAAATGAGTAATCCTGCCAGAACTGATCGGGATGAACATTTCCCTCAAAATCAATATTGGCAATGCCAACACCGGTTGAATACGCTCCGCCGCCATTCCATGTTAAAAGTTGCGCTATGCTGGCAGCTTGTTGCTCATCCTTTTGCAGTAGCTTTAAATATAGATAAACGCCGTCAACATGGTTGTCCACCGTAAGGATGTTTATGTCCAGTCCCCGTCTGAAAAAATCATCAGTGCGCTCAATGATGGTATCCATTGCCTGCCGTGATTCAGAGTATGAAAGGTCGTCTGCAAACAGTGAACCGCCACGCCCCGAATAGACAAGATGGTAAAAGCAGGCGCGGTTAATCCCTTCTTTTTCAATGAAGTCAAATATGTTGTGCAGGTCGGCATAGTTGCGTTTGGTTAATGTCAATCGTAATCCCACGCGCTGCCCAACTGCAATACAGTTTTCAAAGCCTTTCATGGCTTTTTTAAATGCGCCATCCATCCCCCTGAATGTATCGTTTACATCCTCCATTCCGTCCAGGCTTATACCAACATAGACAATACCTGCATCTTTTATGGCACGTGCTTTATCTCTGTCAATTAATGTACCGTTGGTGGATAGTACCGGGCGGATGTTTTTATCTGCTGCTTTTGTTATAAGCCTGAATATATCCCTGCGCATGAGTGGCTCACCACCTGAAAACAAAAGCGAGGGAATGCCAAATGTTGCCAAATCATCAATAAGCGTTAACCCCTCATCAGTAGAAAGCTCACCATACTTTTTATTATGCGAATCCGTATAACAGTGCACACAGTTTAGATTGCATGTTCTGGTAACATTCCACACTACAATTGGTTTGCGCTGATCTGCCATTGCCACGCGCGTGTGAGGAAGGTTGCCATGCGCGTCAACCGATGCCTCAGTGCCATAACGCAGTCCGTCACCTGTTGATGAACCGC
>JAKPOE010000394.1 GCA_029548025.1 Spirochaetota bacterium | reverse complement strand
CAATACTAAAGCAACTGCCTTTGCTGCGCCGGTTGTAGTTGGAATCATTGAAAGAGCTGCTGCCCGTGCTCTTCTGAAATCTGAATGAGGAAGGTCCAATAGACGCTGGTCATTTGTATATGAATGCACCGTGGTCATAAGTCCTTTTTCAATACCAAATACATCATTAACAACTTTAGCAACCGGCGCCAAACAGTTTGTAGTACATGATGCATTTGAGATAATATTATGTTTTGCTGTATCATATTTGTCTTCGTTAACGCCAAGGACAACGGTTATATCTTCACCTTTAGCCGGTGCAGTAATAATTACCTTTTTAGCACCCGCGTCTAAATGCGGCATTACCTTATCACGATCCCTGAATTTCCCGGTTGATTCAACGACCACATCAATACCTTCTGCCTTCCATGGAAGTGCGCCTGGATTTTTTTCTGCCAATATCTTTATTTCTTTACCATTAATAGTGATGGCATTTTCTTTATGACTTACTGTCCCGTTAAAAACACCAAAAACCGAATCATATTTAAAAAGATATGCCAGTGTTGCTGCATCGGTTAAATCATTAATACAGCAAACATCAATATCAGCATATTTAGGGTCGTTTGATATAGCCCTAAGCACCATTCTGCCAATCCTTCCAAACCCGTTTATGGCAACCTTGATACCCATAATAACCTCCTCGTGTTTTTTAAATTAACAAATCTATGAACATACTAAAAACTATGATTACACAAAACAATATATACTGATTTTCAAAAATTATCGCATAAAAATTTTTTAAAAATTAAAAATTTTTTGATTTCACAAACTCCATAAAATGATTGATGCAAGCTGCAACCTGATGAACCTGCTCAATATGTGACATGTGTCCTTTATAGGGCAATACCTGTAACATTGCATCAGGCATTTTTTTAAATGTTGCATAGATAATATCAAGCGGCACCATTGTATCCTTACGGTTAGCTATGAAGCACGATGCAACAGGAAACTGTGCTGCCGTTTCATCATAGTTATAGCTATTGCATAGAGTAAAATCATTTTTCAGAACATTACTGCCAGCCTGCTTCATACATTCAATAGCTGTTTTACGCATGGTATCATTAATAGCACCATAGCTCAAATCAACAGCAAGCTTACACAACCCATCAAAATCTTTATCCAGAAGATCAAATACAACAGGATTTACCGGTAACTTCCCGGCTGTTGCTAAAAATAGTGCTCCAGCTATCAAAGCATTACGTTTTACCAGTTCATAGATTATACCACCACCCATTGAATGCCCTAATACAAATACGTTACCGTTGAGTGAACCAATAAACTGGTGCATAGCCTGCACATATATATCCAGTGAACATTCATTTATTGCAGACTTACCATGCCCCGGTAAATCAACCGCATACACTGCTACGGTTTGCAATGCATTCATGAGCGGAATAAATTGCCGTGAATCACCTCCTGCCCCATGGATGCAAACCAGAATATCTTCACTTTTTATCTCGCTATGCCGGTAGTACATTTCACCAATTGTTGTTGCAAAATATCCTGTTTTCATGGCAATTGTTCCTGTTCATTATTACAATATGTGCGATAGTTACTGCGTATGAGCAATGCCGTAATGATAATCCCAACTATCAGCATAATTCTTTGCCCGGAATACTATTAACCATTAAAGTTTCAGAATTTACCATTATGCATACAATTACCAGTGCATGTCAACCAGGATTTAACGCATCGTGCGCTTTATGCTGCGGGAGCCATAACTACAATGCAGAATACCATGAAATTGACAATCTTTTTAAAGAACGCTTTTATTGTTTTAATACATTCATATCTACAGACAATATCCATTCCATGCTGACAGCATGCTATAACGCTATGAAACAAATAACATTGCCTCCACGTGATGATGACGCTACACATTGTGCATTTGTTGCATATACCGATACAAGTTTCACCACAATAGGTTGCCTGTTATATCCATACTGTTACAGGTTTGATTACCGGAGCCTTCATATGGGGAATATATGTAAAACATTTAACTGCAAAGTAAATACACCGGCTTACCATGATACCGTTATAACAGCAGCAACCATCTTTCATGACTGGTACTACTATAGTATTGCCATACACAATACAGCATTGTTAAACAACATACACAGGATGTGCATGGCATAACGTTAACACTAACTAAAAGGGAATTTCATTATACCTGCTGCGAGCTGAGCGTTATATGGATATTGTAAGATGTAAAGTGTAAAATGAAAGATGAAAGATGGTAAATGGTATGTGTAAGCCTGCCTCTGCAATTATTATCATCTTTGCGATACAGCTATCACCGCAAAATCTGGAACAGCGTTACAATTAAGCCAGCAACTCCAACTGATTGAGTTATAAACAAAGCTACCAACCATCGTATTGAAGAAGAATGTTTTTCTTCAATCTTTTCTATTAAATCAGATCTAAGCTTTCCCAATGAAATAGAGGTTTCAGCACGGGATTTTTCAATATCAATTGATAAATCCGCTCGTACCTCCTCTATCTCCTTTGATAAATCCGCTCGTACATTCTCTATCTCCTTTGTCAATTTCAATTCCGTTTCTTTCATATCCTTGCGGATTTGCTCAATCTCTTTCGTAAGAGCCAGCTCGGTGTTTTTTATGTCAGAGCGAGTTGCGACTTCATTGACCTTAATAATCTGTTCTAATGATTCAATAACATCAGCCAGAACCCTTGCCTTTGTTTCATCATCC
>JAKPOE010000391.1 GCA_029548025.1 Spirochaetota bacterium | reverse complement strand
GCTTGGTATTTTTATAATGTTTATTATAGTAACTATGATTGATTTGATATCAATGAGTATGACCGAAAAATGTAATTTTGAAAACATTTTATTTGAAATAATATCAGCTTTAGGAAATACAGGATTATCAACAGGGATAACCTCCCAATTAAGTATTACCGGTAAGGTTTTATTAACGGTGACAATGTTTATAGGCCGGGTAGGACCTATAACATTTGGTTTTTTTATTCTTGGTAATAAAAAGGTACAGATTGTTCACTATCCGCAGGAGGATATATTTGTTGGTTAAAGATTTATGATATTTTTTAAATAATGGGCAAAACATTATTCTGTAATGATAATTATTTATAGTATAATTATTACCATAATAGATAAAAATTTCCTTGATGATAAAAACGAGCACACAATATTATATAAAAATATTTTCTAAAAAGTATCTCTATTAATAACGTTTTTCATTATTAAAACATTGTTAAAATATGATACAACATTTTTCATTACTTTTCCACAATGGAATATCATAAATCTAATGATCAAAGGTTCCCTGATATTTAGGCGTATACATTGTTGTAATATTACAAGGTAAAAGTTAAAAATAAACTATGAATGCAAGGATGTAATATGCCGGGCACTCTTAAAGGATAAAAAATGATACAAAATAAACACGATCAGGCAGCAGCAATAGAAGAAGTATCGGCTTCCATAGAAGAATTATCTGCTGGTAATGAAAATGTTAAGCTTCATACAGATAGGCAGTTTGACAGGATTGCCATTTTATCACAGATTATGATAACAGCTTCTGATCTTATTAAAGAGATGATAGATCTTACTCAGAAAGCGCTCACAAGAATGCAGGATATTTTTAAAAAAGCACAATCCGGTGAGGCATCACTTGCTCTTATGAGTGAGTAAATGGGAACTATCGCCAAAAGTTCTGGTGAAATCAACGGAATCATTGCAATAATAATAAATGATATATCAGACAGAATTAATTTACTGTCGCTCAATGCTGCTATTGAAACCGCTCGTGCTGGGGATCATAGAAGAGGTTTTGCAGTTGTTGCAGGTGAAGTATCAAAATTAGCCGATCAGACAGCTGTAAGTATAAAAACCATAGGATCGCTAATAATAAACAATGATCGTGAAATAAAAACTGGGATGCAAAACGTTTCTCAGGCAATAGGGACAATTAATAGCATAATTAAAGATATAGATGTTATCGTTTCACATATCAGTGCAATATCTGATACTTTTAAGGCAGGCCGAGGAAAATAATAAAGCTGTGAAGGTGGGAACGCTGTGAGTTTGCTTTCAGAGCAGATAAAAATTGCAATGGATGAACAAAAATCAGCAATTAGCGAAATAGCAAAAACGGTGAGTTCTATCAATGAATTAGCACAGGAGAATACTGCAAAAGGATTGGATATTACCGAAACTTCCAGAGCACTTGTCGGCAAAGTGCAATCTATAAATAAAGAGATAGATGAGTTTTCATCTGGAACATAGGTATCTCACGGTATGATGGTAAATGTAAAATTTTCATTTTACTGCCCCCATAATGTATACTATTGATACATCTGATATTAGCAAGATTTTTGCCGGATTAGATAGCCCGGTTTTTGATGTACCCATAAAATAACTATTGACAGGAGTTGTTCCCTGATAAATTGTAACTTTTCAATAATTAATGATTTAAGATACATATATTTTTAGCTATATACGGAGATAATAATATGCCGTTTTATAAATTTATACCCCATGAAATAAAATTTTTTGATTTGTTTGATAGACAGGCTGATAAAATGGTAGAAGCTGTCATATGCTTTAAGGAATTTGCTGAAAAAGGAATATTTGACGATAGTTGTATTGAAAGGATGCGT
>JAKPOE010000372.1 GCA_029548025.1 Spirochaetota bacterium | reverse complement strand
GAATCATATGCATCAGAATACGGGATGCAGATAGTAAAAAATTTTATAGGAGGAGCTTATGAATACAAACGAGCTTATTACACAGACAATTGAAGGCAGTACCCTGTCCATGGACCAGTCAGAGTATCTCTTTGATGCTATTTTTAATGGGCAGATTCCTGAAATTTCATTAGCCGCAGTGGTTGCAGCTATGAAGGTACGCAAAGAGCAACCCGAGGAGATAACAGGAGCAATAAAATCAATGCGCAAATACGCAGTGAGCCTTCCCATCACCGAGCATGTTTTTGATACATGCGGTACAGGCGGTGACCACTCACGATCGTTCAATATCTCCAGTGCAGTTGCAATCATACTCAATGCCATGGGGTATGCAATTGCAAAACATGGCAACCGATCAGTAACAAGCAAAAGCGGATCGGCTGATTTCTATGAAGCTCTCAATATCCCTGTCCATTTATCAGGAGAAGAAGCCACCCGTTATTTCAATAAAACAAAATTTATCTTTTTATTTGCACCTAATTATCACCCTGCAATGAAACATGCTGCCCCTGTACGCAAACAGCTGGGAGTCAGAACCATATTCAATTATTTAGGACCATTGACCAACCCGCTTCAACCAAAGAAGCAGATGATTGGTGTATTCCATCCTTCGTTTCTGGAAGTTTATTCAAAAGCAGCCATTCCGTTAGGTTATGAGCGGCTTGTTTTGTATTCTTCAACCAACGGGATGGATGAAATCTCACCGGTGCACCCAACCACAGTTGTTGAGATACAGGACAATAACAGCACCACCATGGTTATCAATCCGGAGGATTTTATCACAGTACAGGAAGCCAGCAGCATACCCTATGACAAAACGCCTCAGGAAAATGCAACGCTTTTCATTGATATCATACAGTCAAAAAGACCGCAGGCGTTAAGCAAGCTATTGGCGCTCAATACCTCATTAGCGCTGTATGTTCTTGATCACAGCTCTTCAATTGAAAAAAATTATAAGGATGCGCTGGAAGCCATACACAGCGGTTG
>JAKPOE010000371.1 GCA_029548025.1 Spirochaetota bacterium | reverse complement strand
GTTCAATCCGGTACGGAAGCGCCGGTGCGATAGTCCTGTACAGTATCGCTACAGCAGTATACAATCCTATGTACAGGAGGGTGCTGATGTTGGTGTACCGATAGATCATCATGAGTACTTTTTGCAGCTGGGGGACAGTTTTAGCGAACGGATGAGGCGGTTTTTGCAGTATGAGGAGGCATACCGTAAGCGCTACTCCATTGCACAGTGGGTATAAAAAGGGGTCAGAGCATTATAATCTTTGTATCAATTGCTATATAGTATAATACCCCACTATAGCATCTACCAATCCATCAATGGTATATTCATGTGCAATGATATGAGGTTGTATCCCATGCTTGCGGCATTCATCGGCGGTAACAGGTCCAATACAGGCAATGGTTGCCTGTATATCATTTATTATCTCTGCAAAATTGCGAACCGTAGATGAACTGGTAAAGGTAATGACCTCAGCAGTTTCAACCTCCTCTTTCAGGGATTCATCAACATCAGGTTGTACAGCATCATAGATATGAATCCTCTCAACAATAGCTCCTGCCTGCTTTAGCCCCTGTGCCAATGTTTCCCGTGCTTTTACCGAGCATGGAATAAGCACATTTTTACCAGCTATCTCCACTCCCTTAAAAGCATCAATGAGGCTTTCGGCAACATACTCCGCTGGCATAACATCAGCCACAATGGAATACTTCCGCAGAGCATCCTTTGTTGCAGGTCCAATTGCTGCAATCCTTGATTGAATACTCCTTGCATCCCTACCGGATGTAAAAAGCTCGTCAAAAAAAATAGTGACTGCATTCTGCGATGTAAAGACAATCCAATCGTAGGTATGTAATTTTTTAAAAGCATCATGCAGGGGCGATAGCTCATCATATTTCTTTATTGCTATGGTAGGGAACTCCACCACCCCGGCACCAAGGTTATGCAGTTTTTTTGATAACACGCTTGCCTGCTCACGCGTACGCGTTACAACAACTTTTTTCCCAAACAGCGGCAGCGTATCATACCATCGAAGAGCCAGACGCAATGAAACAACCCTGCCAATGGCAATAATTGCCGGAGGTGTAAGCTTCAGACGCTTAACCTCATCTGCTATTGTCTGTACGGTACCGGTTGCAACCTTTTGTTCTGGCGTTGTTCCCCGGGTTACCACTGCAGTGGGAGTATCAACAGGAAAATTTTTATCGTGTATCAAACGATTACAAATTGCATCTATATTTTTCATCCCCATAAGGAAGACATAAGTTTTTTGAGCACTGTAATCAGGAAGTGCTATATCCTCGCTCCCATCAGCACGTCTGTGACCGGTTATTACCTCAAAGCTTGCGGCACAATCGCGATGAGTAATAGGGATACCGGCATACGCCAGTGCTGAATAAAAAGATGATATCCCGGGTACTATCGCAAAAGGAATCCCTGCCTTTACCAGTTCTTCAGCCTCCTCACCACCTCTGCCAAATATAAAGGGATCGCCACCTTTAAGCCGCACCACCCGTTTACCTTCTTCCGCCTTCTGTATAATCAAAGCGTTTATCTCTTCCTGTGAAAGCGTGTGCTGGCTTCCCTGCTTACCTGCATATATACGTTCGGCATGTGTATTGTGTAATAAGGCAGGATTTGCAAGATAGTCATGGATAATGCAATCTGCCGTTTCTATAAGCTCTTTGCCCTTAATCGAAATGAGCTCTGGATCGCCAGGACCTGCACCAACCAGATAAACAATTCCTTTATGCTTATTTTTCATAGAAAGTTGCCAGCTCCCTGCTCTATCATAAACTGTGCCAGCCGTTCACCAGCCTTTAGGGGATCAGCATCCTCAACGGTATGGCGAATAGACCGCAATCCGTCAACAGAAAGTATAACACCGGTAACGATAACTGAAGAACCATAACAATGAGCATAGGCACCCAGGGGGACATGACATCCAGCACCAAACTGTTTTAAAAATTGCCTTTCAGCGCTCACTGCTTTTGCTGTGGCAGCATCATGGAGATGGGTAACTGCATTGATTGTATACACATCATCACAGCGCGTTTCTATTGCAAGCGCCCCCTGCCCGGGTGACGGTAAAAAGTAACTAAAGGGCAAAACCATAGTATAAAATTCATCCAGCACTATGCCAAGCCGTGTAATACCCGCTTTTGCCAGTATTATTGCATCAAATTTCCCTTCATGCAGGCGTTTTACCCGTGTTGGCACATTACCCCGTAATGGCAGCACCTCAACCGAAGACATGATACATTTTAGCTGTGACACCCTCCGCAGTGAGCTTGTCCCAACCGTTGATCCTTCTTTAAGGGGAAACCAATGATTTGCTCTATACGCTTCTTTGCGTAAAACAATAATGTCAGATGAATCCTCGCGTTGTGTAACCGCCGCTATCGTTAATCCTGATGTTATCTCCGTTGGCAAATCCTTCATGGAGTGTACCGCCATATCAATCCTGCCTTCAAGCAGTGCATCCTCTAACTCTTTGGTAAAAAAACCTTTGCCTTCCATTTTATCAAATGACACATTGTGTACACGATCACCCTTTGTTTTGATAGTTACTATCTCATAGTCACATGCAAGCTTGCCTGCCACAAATTGCGCCTGCCATAACGCTAAATCACTGCCCCGTGTTCCAATTTTTATCATAGTAATAGTATGTATCACAGTATAAGTAATTTGACAACAATAAACATGATGAGCTGGTGTTTCATCATTGTGATAGCGGCAGGGAATGTGTCAAATAAAAATTGTAATAAATCAGTGGAAAGTGCTTGAGCCTGGCATGGTCGATAGCTCTGGATATTATATTTCCCTTGTGGAATTTATCCGTTATTTCTTCCTGCTGAGAAACGATTATTCGTTTTCATATCTCGGAATGCATTGTATTATAACCATAAAGATGAGCCTAATCCTTATGATAGGCTCTGACCCCATGTTTCTCTGTTTCAACCGTGATAGAGTTGTTGAAACACTCTGTATAATTGTTCGGGTTGAAACCCAAACTGTCTGATGCGATCTTGCTCAATCATAAGTTGTTGCGTGTTGGATTTCAAGATTATCCGGTATGCTGTCGCTTCAGACCAAAGAAAAACCGGAGAATTTTTCACAGAAATATTTATTTTCACGGGTTCAAGTCTGATTGCCGATATTTG
>JAKPOE010000357.1 GCA_029548025.1 Spirochaetota bacterium | reverse complement strand
TATATCGCCACTATACGGTGGAACAGAAAAAATCTGGACAAAACTTATACACCAGAGCACCATGAGCATAACTATTAATATTTTCTTAACTATCATACAATCTTTATTTATTGTTCAAGGCTATTATATTCCCGGATCGTGTAATAATACCCTGCAGTTCCATAGTAGTCAATTTTTCAAGAACTTCAGCGCTGCTTTTACCCATCAAACGGATTAGTGAATCAATTTCCATAGCCCCCTGCCTCAATGTTTTTACAATATCATCATTGTCATAAACAGCAAACAAATTGCTCTCCATCATATTAGTATCATCTATATTGGTATTCTTCATTATAGCCATTTCTTTTCTGGTGCTGCCGATATTTAAAACTTCAAAGATATCATTCTCATCATAGACAGGATGTGCACCTTCTTTCAATAGCATGAAACAACCTTTATACCCTTCATCAAAAGAATGTCCCGGGCAAACAAACAGTTCCCTATTCTGTTCCAATGCATACCGGGCAGTAATAAGAGCTCCACTTTTCTGGGCTGCTTTAACTATGATGGTAGCTCGAGATAAACCACTGACTATTCTATTCCGCCTTACAAAGGTCCATTTGTTAATCCGTACCTTTGGTGGATATTCTGACAATACACATCCAGTGCCCGAATTAATAATATCCGTGTAGATATCCCTGTTGCTTGCAGGATACAACATATCTATTCCATTAGCCATAACACCAATGGTTGAGCCATTTGCTTTCAATGCACCACTATGCGCTTCTCTATCAATTCCAACTGCCAACCCACTGACAACAGCAATACCTGCTGAAGCAAGTGTCCCCGATAAAGTACGTGCAATAAAGGCTGACTTAGGATCAGCATTCCTGGTACCCACTATTGCAATGTATGGTTTATTGGGCAATATGCCTTTACAATATATAACAGCAGGAGGATAGACTATCTCTCGCAAAAGTTGTGGATATGCATCATCCCAGTATGATATAATAGTCACATTAAGCTTATGGCACAATTCAATAATCTTTTCTGATTCTTCCAGTGGCGTGCCACTATACCACGTAGCATAATAATCCTGTACAGTTCTCTGTTCCGGCAAAACACATTCATAATATATTGTCCCGGGGTCATTCTGAGCATATAATTGCCATAACCCGGAACTCATGAGCGATAGCGCCACAGGAAAGTTTTGTTTATCCATACAACATTACCGTGCCATTTCAGATGTAATCCGTTGAATATTTTCTTTACATGCCTGTCTGTATTCTGTTGCTAATGTAGAATCCATTTTATCAAGGTCTGTATATAAATCTTGATAGACAGATAATGATTTATCAAGTTCTTTGTTTTCATAATAAAACCTGGCTAAAGCAAACCGTGCTCTGTAAAATTTTGGATTTTGTTTAGCAATCTCATTCATAATCTGTATGGCTTTAGAACGTTCATTTTTACGATAAAATAACAGTATAGCCAATCCATATTTTGCTTCAATATAATTTGGTTCCATCTGCAATGCTTTTTCATAGTGATACACAGCTTTATCTATATCATCATTATTTCCCAGCTGCGTTCCCCTGTTAGCATATGCTATAGCTAACTGATAATGCACTACCGGGACATTTCTGCCATGCCCCAATGCTTTTTGCAATGCATCGATTGCAGGGTCCCATGCACCTTTTTCATTATATTTTGCCCCTAAATTTTGATATAAAACACCAATTTTGTTAATTGTTTCAGGAGTTTTTGCATCTTTTTTAGTAAGCTTTGATAATTCTTCTTCCATGCGATTAATTTCGCCCTGAGTTACTACCCTTACTGGTTTTAACATAACAATTTTCTTTACAATTTCTCCGTCAAAAATTATCACTATAGCAATCAAAATACTGACAATAAGCAATGTTATTGTAATTTTTCTAAACCCTGTCATGACATCACCTCGTTTACTATTCATACTGTTATATCTTACATTTATAAAACTCAAGGGACATTATTAAAACTTCACTATTTAATATCATGGTGAGCATACGATAGTTGTAAAACACTTTTTTTCAATTGTTGATTCAATTGTTGATTCAATAGCTTGTTAAACAATCTCACCAGAGTATAAAAAACTTGACATTTTTATAGCAATTTATATTTACCACTTAACCTTAACAAACTACTTTACCAGGGAGTTGTATTTATGCTGCCTCATCAGATGCGTGCTGGCGACTTTGCATGTTTGTTGTGCGGATCAAAACTTAACCTTTCCATAAGCGATATTGCTGTTGGCATAACTACTGGTTCCTGCCCAATGTGTAGCCAACCTTTTACAATAAAATTAAATAAAAAAGATATTGAACTGCTCCTTGAAGCAGAAGAAACTGGCAAACAACAGTAACTATTACTCTGCATTGAATCGTTTTTTCAAATTTGCACAAACAACTATAGGATCAACAACCATTACTCGTGTATGACTGATAACATCTAAGAATCCCAGCTCATTAGGAAACCGCGGTACAATATGTAAATGAATATGCGATATGCTTGCGCCACTCCACAAACCTATATTAAATCCAACATTAAAACCTGATGGATTAAACTCTTGTTTTATTATATCGATAACCTTAATTGTCAATTCATGGAGAGCCACAATATCTTCTTTTCCCAATTCATGTATATTCTCACAATGCCGCAAGGGAAAAATCATACAATGACCGGGATTGAATGGATATAAATTTATCGAAACAATAAACCTTTCTGTACGATGCACTTCCAGATTAACAACATCCTCCGCTTTATCCCGTATTGCACAGAGGATACAGGTATGCTTATCATTTTTTTTTCCAACATATTTTATTTTTTCAGTGTTAAAAAGATACCATCGTTTAAATTTTTCAAAATAATCCTGTATCACACAAATACTCCACGGATATCATAAGCGGGATTGAAAATTTTTCATTACTTTTGTTCGCCTTTTTCGTATTAATGCAATATATACTGTAAAAGCAATAATTATAGCAATACTAAATCCACTTGTTATGATATAGATTAAATCAAGCCGTTTAATGGTTGCAATACGGTTTGTTAATTGTTTGTCTAAATATTCAATTTCAACCTCTACCAATTTTTTGGTAAATTCTATTTCCTGTTTTGAGAATACATGCACCAATTGATGGAAATACCGCTTTAATTCAAGATATCGTACCATGCTATCTTTGCTTTCAACATTGCGCTGGTTAAGATATTCCAGTGAATTTTCAATATCTTCAATATTTTTCTCAATATTAATCATTGAACTAACCAGCTCACGTGAATATTCTACACTATGGCAACTGGAACATGTCTTATCGGATATAATATGATATGTTGAACGTTGAACATTATGATCGCCATGGCAATCTACACAATTGGGAGAACCAATCTTTAATACCGAATCATAATGAGGACCGCGTTTAAATTGTGTTAAAGCCTCAGCATGGCATTCTGCTCTACCACAAAACTGCGGTATATCCTTCTTAGCTGGTTTTCCAATAAACCCTGTTTTTTTATCTTTAGCCTGCTTTGCATCATTGACGGTGTGGTTACCGCCATGACATCCATCGCACTCTAAATTTTTTTTTGCATGGATGCTGTTTTCCCATTCAAGCACTACTGACCGCGGTATTCCATTAAGCGTAAGATGACATTGAATGCAATAATTCACATCTTTAGAACTATCGCCCACATTTTTTTGAGCATATACCATGAATATGCTGCAAATGAAAAATAAAAACAATAATAACAGTATATAATGTCGTTTCATAAAACAACCTCAAACCATT
>JAKPOE010000351.1 GCA_029548025.1 Spirochaetota bacterium | reverse complement strand
TCTTGTAATAGAAAAAGATAATGAGCTTGTTTCCCTGGTAAAGAAAGAGAATCCTCTGGTTTTATCACTATGTTCAATTGTTCATAATGAAGAAGAAATTGCTGCAATTATTGAAACATGGGATATACGTTCATTCAGAGGGACAGCTTTATTTATACACCGTCCATCGTATATGCTAAAAAGGGATTTCTATGACTCAATGGTAGCAATTCTGCACAAGCAGATAAGCTCGCGTATCAGCGATCTATTAACACGATTTGAATTTGAAGCATTATGGATTAAAAACATTTTGCTCAACAGTGTTCAGATGCATACTGCTTATCCGGTACAATCGTTGTTTGGCAAATTTAAAGGTTTACCTGGCATCATTGTTTCAGCCGGGCCATCGCTGATACATTCACTGGAGGCACTACGGCAGGCGTACGATAAAGCATTAATTGTATGCGTTGATACCGCCTATAAAGTACTGCAACGTCATGGTATACAACCGCACATTGTTATGACACTGGATGCCCAGACACACAGCATAAAACATTTTCTTGGAAGCAGTACTAAACCATTGCTGCTTGCAGATGTTGTAAGCTGCCCAAAGGTAGTCAGGCTTTTCAATAAAAAAATGTTCAGCACTACTGCAAAATACTATAACACACCAGATGGAAAAATAGAAAAAGAATCAACACCTATAATGGATTGGGTGCAACATTATACCGGTTATATTGGTGACGTGCAATCAGGAGGTTCGGTTGCAACAAGCGCATTTGACCTTTTACTGAATGCCGGATGCTCTCCAATTGTTCTTGCAGGCCAGGACCTTGCCTATACAGGAAGAGAAATCCATTGCCGCGGCACTCATCATAATGATGACTGGCTATCGCTCACTAACCGATATAACAATCTTGATACTATCAACCAGAACATTATCCGAAGACGTAAGATAAAATATGTGCCATCAAATGATGGCACAACAGTAATCACCGATTTTGTTCTGGATCTATATCGAAGCTGGTTTGAGGATTCAGCAAAAAAGGTAGGTGTCCCTGTTTATAATACAGGTGCCGGCGCTGTCATTGCCAATACGCAATTTGCAACGTTGCAGTCATTAGTTTTGCAATGGCAGAAAGCCTTCCCGGCACCGGAAGACATCATTTATAAACAACTATCAAACAAGAAATATATTGATACATCCAAACTTATGAAACAATTAGCAAAAGTCAAAGATGCATTACACAATCTTGACAAGGCGGTACAAGCGGGCAATACTTCGTGCATCTATAGCATTCTGGATGATGATGCTATTGATACGCTGATTTCACCATTTATGCGTAAAACATTGTTCTACATTGCACGCCACAATCTTGAGCAGGAAAAGATTGATACACTTATCAAGGATGCAGCGTTATCGGCTGCTCACCTGCTGTTAAAACTATTTGACAGGATTGCCATAAAAT
>JAKPOE010000293.1 GCA_029548025.1 Spirochaetota bacterium | reverse complement strand
GCCTCCCTCATGGCAGCCAAAGCAATAAAACATCTGCTTATCAGGCGAGACAGTAAATGAAGGGCTTGTTTCCTTATGAAAAGGGCACAGACCAACATAGTTCTTACCCTTTTTTGTAAGAGTGGGAACATAACGCCGTATGATATCTTCTATGGCAGCCTTCTGCCGTATATGTTCAATCGTATCGCGGGGTATAGCCATTTGTTATAAATATATGGTGCAATCTACAATTTTTCAAGTTTTTGGGTAACTATTTGTTTTACAATCTGCCCGTCTGCTTTCCCTTTCAGGTCTTTCATCACCTGCCCCATGACCTTTCCGGTATCCTTATTGGTGATAGTTCCCATTGAAGCAATCACTGCATTAACATGAGAGGCTATCTCATCAGCACTCATCTGCTGAGGTAGATACTGCATGATTATCTCAAGTTCCTGCTTTTCTTTACGAGCAAGGTCATCTCTGCCGGCTTTTTCATATTCAGCTATTGCTTCTTTTCTTCTTTTGGCGCTGCGTGTTAACACCTCAATGATTTTTTCATCGGTAAGCTCCTGCGTACTCTTAGTCTTTTCATACAGTATGTCCGATTTCATCATACGCAAGGTACTGCTTAACAGTTCATTTTTGCTTTTCATTGCGTCTTTAAGGTTGGATTCAATTGTGGTAAGGATGCTCATAGAAATACCTCACTGCAATAGTATTTGATGAAGTGACGTATACAGAGGAGAGAATTGTGACATATAATCACAGTATATTTGTATGTCAACAAAAGTTTCAACCACTTTATAATTAATGTTTGCAAGTTCAAGTTTTAAGTGCTCCATTGAAATTTTATCAGGACACCTATATAATAATATATCAGAAGACATCCAATGTCAACATTTTCGCAGCTTTGCATTGAATAGTATAATGTATAGCATTTTTTTATTATCTGTCAGGTGCACACTACTTTTATCTTCTGGTAAAAACCTTCTATACTGCCCGTTGCTATTTTCATCTAAGCCTCGTTGCCATGGTGCATACATGATAATGATAGCCATGGAAAATGTTTTCATGTCAATGTATTGCAATGTTTTCATACAGCAGTTTTTGCCGGTTAAAATTTGCTGTATGCAGGGTTGTAGTAAAGGGTGCACACCGTTTCATGGAAAGCAGCAAAGCTCATATACTACATGCAGATAATCTTGAGTGTACACAGATTACCGGAACTATCGCCAACCAATAGTGCTAAAACATGGTGATGAAGCCATCCAGCCGTGTTATGTGGCTACAAATTGCATGTAACACTTCTTCGTGGGCAAACAGCGCAGTAATGGTATATGAAATAAATTTCCCTTGCTTGCTTTCACGTTCAGTAATGTGTGCATCAATAGTATTCTCGGCACAAATATTGATGAGCATCTCTTTAAGAAATAGAGTGTTGTGAAAAATCACCTTAAACGTTATCTCTCGGGGAAATTCATCATTGCTATGGTTTTCATTTGCCATCATAGCACGCCACACTGTTCATGAAGCATGCAAGGTAAGCAGTTCATATCCTGTTATATTCAGCTCATCGCGCATGGCTACAAGCTCTTTCATTACTTCGTTGTTGACCGGCACCCCCTTATCCTTGCGCTCCAGGTAAGTGAGGTATTCCTTTTCGCCTGCCGTGTAGATTTTCTTTTGACCTGGCATTCTGGCTGAATTGCGCAACTGACGCAGGATATCACCGGTAATTGATTTGAACGATGCAATGTCGGTAAACGCCTCAATAGCAATAGCAATAAAGAAATGTCCTAAATGGTATGGCACTTTATTACCCTGCATGTCAAAGCCGCTTAGCATTTTTAAATAGCTCCCCGCCTGCAGTGCCGCCGACAGTATCTCAACAACAGTACAATAGCCATACCCTTTATACCCTGCGCCATCCTCGCCAATACCGCCCAATGGGGTCAGAGCCATGCTCCCTTTAATAAGCCCATCAAGTACCTGATGAGGGTTAGTACAGGAATTGCCATGGTTATCGATAACCCATCCTGGGGGAAGAGGTTTGTCAAGGCGGGCATACACCTCGATTTTGCCGCGTTGACTTACACTGGTGGCACAATCAAGCAAAAACGGAAAATTCTCATCAGCAGGGATGCCAAAGGTAAGAGGGTTGGTACCCAGCATGTTTTCAACGCCAAATGTTGGCGCCACCGAAGGCCTTGCATTGGTACCGGTTATGCCTATCATAGCATTGTCAGCAGCCATTTTGGCATAATATCCGGCAATGCCATAGTGAGTGGAATTGCGTACGGTAACCATACCCATGCCATATTTTTTTGCCTTATCAATAGCCATCTGCATTGAGCGGTAGGCTATAACCTGCCCCATACCATCATTGCCATCTATCACGGCAGTAGTTGGTCCTTCTTTAACAACAGCACACTGAGTAACAGGCTTCTGAATGCCCTGCTTTATCCGGTCATAATATATTGGTTTCAATCGGTTAACGCCATGCGAATCGATTCCAAATTTGTCAGCAGTAATTAAAACATCTGCACATATTAACGCATCATCATGCGGAACGCCTAACCCGGTAAAAACATCAACCATGTAGCGGGTAGCGATATCAAACGGTATCCATGTAATGTGTTGCATGCCTTCCATAATAACAACCTCATTAAGAATAGCTTTATACAGTGAAATAAAAAGCCTGGATATGTTGTGCACTATAACGCACTCATACAGAATAACTATAAAACGTAAAAATAGGGCAAAAAGGTCAAGCTCTATTTTTATAGTATATTTTATATCAATCTTCTTTTCTTTGTGTATAGGTCGGTAAGATTTTTTTCAGAAATTCTGAAAGCCGTTCCATGATTCCTGACACCACCATAATCTTTTAAATGCATTCGCAAATCAATCATCAATTCATTTCTGTTAAATCCTTCCAAAAATTTTTCAGGTGTTGGATTTTCTAAAATATAAGCTTCATTATAATGAAAAAATTCTTTCTCATCAACCATTTTAGAATCT
>JAKPOE010000292.1 GCA_029548025.1 Spirochaetota bacterium | reverse complement strand
TACTATCACGCCGCAATCGCCAACTACCTCGGGTAATGCCCCTGCGCTGGTTACCACCACGGGCGTATTACATGCCATTGCCTCTGCAGCAGGTAATCCAAATCCTTCGTACAACGAAGCCATGACAAGAATAGTGCTGGTGCTGTACAGATGAACTAATGTAGGCAAATCAACCTTCCCGGTAAAGGTTACCCGCTTTTCAAGACCACGCTCTGTTATCCAACCCCATGCTGTTAAACGTTTAGGGGGTCCATCATCAACTATGGTAAGTGTAACATGTTCAGGTAACATCGTCATGGCATCAAAAAGATAACGCAACCCTTTTTTATGGTCTTCAGTATTGCCAACAAAAAGTAATGTATTTTCCTTACGAGGGTTACCATTATTACGGAAAAATTCAACATCCATCCCATTATCAACAACCGATACCTTTTCAGGTGGCAGGTGGAAAGCTTCATTGAGTGCATTAATGCCTTCTTTTGATGAGGTTATTACCCTGTCCAGCCGATTTATAACGATACGCTGCATGGTTAAAGGGTAAAAGAGTATGGTACATGCCATCTCCCATACGGTATTGTCCACAAGAAAATCTGCCTCGCGATCCTTTGTTAAAGGATGATGTACTGTGGATACAATGGGAATGCCGTAACCTTTCATGGGTAATAATCCCCACCCTAAACACTGTACATCGTGAATAATGTCGTAATGGTTTGTCTTTAAAAGCTTTCGTAGCAAAAAGAACGCTTTCATGCTGAAGGTTTCCATTTCAGGGAATATGTGAAAACGGGTTAAACAATAATCTACAAAATGCCATGGCTTATACAGTTTAATTAGCTTTTCATATGGGAAATGTTTTGTTTTGATTGCCCACATATTTAGATTTTCCAGCTTATAGACTGTAGCCCATTCATCAAGTGGGTCAGGGTAGGGAGGTCCTACAATAACATCAATTGCAACGCCTAATTTTGCTAATTCCTTTGTGAGATTGTATAAATATATACCCTGTCCCCCACAAAAAGGGTTGCCACGGTAACACAGAAAAAGTGCACGCATAAATTGCTATTTATTGTTCTTTAAAGTTGATCGTGTAGTAATTATGGCAATACCAACCCAGAAGACCATGCCAAGTATAACAAGCGTGATACATGCAGCCGGAATAGCAATGGCTAAATACGAATGATGGTATAACCCATATACAAACCACACAGCAAGTGCGATAGTAACCAAACATAACAAAAATGCTTTAAACTTTGAATTGTCCTTTTTTTCAATTATTTCTGGCATAGGAGGAGCCACCTTTATTGTTAAAATAGTATATCCAACCCAGAAGCCTGTTGCTAAAACAAACAGGGTTACTAAAGCTATTGGTAAAACAACAGCCCAATATGCACCCGTGTCAATAGAATCAAAGTGAACACTTGCATACATATCGTAATGAATAAATGCATAATATACAAATGCACATCCCAATAGTGCAGCAACTATCACTGCTATATACCCATATATTTTTGCCCGTGGCATAGTGTACCTCGTCTGTTATAACTCGTTATTGTTAAAAGCTTAATACAATTTTTATTGCGCCGTCCTCTCTATTGCTTGCCATTTCAAAACCTTTTTGAATATCTTCAAAAGGGATATCGTGTGTTAATAATGGTGTAACATCAATAGCACCTTTTAAAATCATATCCAGTGCGTAGGGATAATCCATTGTCAGGTCGGGCCCAACAGAAGCAATCATGCGCAGCTCTTTTCTGAAAAAGGTATTGAAGTTAAGGCGGGGAGCTTCTTCCAGACATATTCCAAAAAAAGCTACCTGACCATTGTGACGGGCTATCTCAAAGCATTTATTAATAACTGCCACATCCTGTCCGTATGCGTCAATAACAATATCAGCCATTGAACCATCAGTAATAGCTTTGATTGCTTCTAAAAGGTCGCTGGTATGGGGATTTATGGTATGGGTTGCACCCATGTTTATTGCAGCCTTACAACGGTAGTCTAATGGGTCAATAGCAATAACACTCCGTGCCCCAAAATTTTTCATCAATGCTGTAAATAGCAATCCTACCGGCCCCTGCCCCATGATGGCTACATGTTTGTTGTATGGTTTGTCAATCCTGAAGGCACAATGTGATACTGCACCTAAAAGCTGTGTTATCAAAAGCTCATTCAAAGGTAAGGTGTCAGGGATTGACTGCACTCGTGATGGTGGCGTTACATGGTATTCTTTAAATCCGTCAAGGAATGGCGGATAATACATTACAGGAGTTCCTTCTTTAAACTGCTTAACCCTGGATGCTTCTATAACACCCAGACATTCATGGCCGGGATATCCAGGTGGCAGCGGGTAGGATTCTCTGGAATAAACTGATGTAAAATAGGGTATGTCCGAACCACATATCGCTGCCTTTAATAACTTAACCCTGACATGACTGTCAGAACAATCAGGGATAGGATCATTATCAACTGTAAATTTTCCGGGAGCAACAATCCTGGCTGCACGCATAGAGTGAAATCCTGATAAAATAAATTAATATATACAAATAAATCATAACTACACAATGTTATTTCATATGGTTATTGTCAATCTATTTATTGACATTTTAAAGCGTATTTGAATAGTTAACATGTATATAGTGGTTCATTGTTGTTTAACTTAAAAATTTTTTAAATAGTTGTACCTATGATATAATGATTTTACTTGACAATTATTATTTATGTTTTAGGATATATGCCTATAGTTTATTATATAGTAGCTTCAGGGGTTTGGGAATGAAGATCACATCAACAAAGATAAATGGGGTGGTATTGATAAAAGTTGAGGGTTCGCTTGCTACAGAACAAATCAAGCAGTTTGAAAAAGAACTATATACGGCACTTGATAAAAATAGCAATGTAATAATCGATTTTAATGAACTATCGTTTATATGTAGTGCTGGTTTAAGTTTGCTCATTGCATCACACAAAAAGGCAGAGGAAAAAAAATTAAGGCTTGTTTTAACCGGGTGCAGTGATGATATATTAAAATTATTCTCGTTAACTGAAATTGATCAACATCTCAATATTGTAAACTCAATAGAAGAAGCGCAGTCACTGATTAATGCAATGAAATAATTAGCAAATGAAAGTAATAGCCTGCCTGGGAAATCCCGGAAAAAAATATTCTAACAATCGTCATAATGCCGGTATACTTGTGGGTGCTGCTATAGCGCAGCACTACAGTATAACAGTAGGAAAGAAAGAGCATGATGCACTAACCGGAAGCGGTATAATCGAAGGTCATGAATGTATTTTCATGATACCGCAAACGTACATGAATAACAGCGGCATAGCAGTGCAAAAGGTGATGTCATATTACAAAGAATTGCCTGATAATTTAATTGTTCTGCATGATGATATAGAGCTTACGTTTGGTAATGTTGCTTTAAAGTTTGGTGGGGGTCATAAGGGGCATAATGGAATCCGTTCAATCCAGCAGCATGTTGGTACCCCTGATTTTTACCGAATACGTATTGGCGTTGGAAGGCCTTCCGATGCCATCCCCGTGGCAGATTATGTTCTTTCGGATTTTACTCAGGAAGAAAAAAGTTATTGCGAAGACATTATACATAAAACTAATTCAATCCTCATTCAATGCTTACATCAAAAATAATTATGAGCGATAGTTACATGTACTTGACTTATTGCCCTTTCATGGTATGCTATAGGTATAGTATGCATTGCTGCTACAGTAAAGCAGACGGCTGGTACAGCTAAACAGCAATGTCATTCTGAGCCGTAGAAAGTTATTCTGAACAATCGTGTTGTTGTATGGTCATGTCATTCTTAACAGAGTGAAAAATCTCGTCGTTTTATAAAAGAATAGTTTCTATGCTTGCGAATGCTCCATCAGAATGACATAAAGCACTGTGCTAATCAGAATGACGAAGGTAGAAAAAGATATTCCATGTTATAATTATATAGGAGGTAAAATTATGAAAATTATTGTGCCACTTGCACCAGGATGTGAAGAGATTGAAGCCATTACCATAATCGATGTACTGCGGAGAGCAAATCTTAATGTTGTTTCAGCAGGGTTAACCGATTCACTGATAACGGGGTCGCACGGTATTGCAATAAAACCTGATATTCTATTGCACAAAGCCAATCCTGTCGATTATAATTGTATAGTGTTGCCTGGAGGAATGCCAGGGAGTGAAAATTTAAAAAAAGATGATGATGTTATTAAATTTATTAAACATATTTTTTCAAAAGGCGGCTATGTTGCTGCAATATGTGCTGCTCCTATCGTGTTGGGGTCGGCACAGATTTTATATGGTAAAAAAGCTACCTGTTTTCCGGGACTGGAAGGAGAGCTTATTGGTGCAACATTAATAAATGAACCGGTTGTAGTAGATGGTACCATTATAACAGCAAAGGGCCCTGCTTGTGCTATACCATTTGCCCTTACATTAGCTGGACTTTTTGCTGGCAAAGATGTTCAGGATACATTAAAAAATGCCATGCAGGTTTATTGGATGTAGTGATATATGAAAAAGAGTCTTTTTAAGAAGGGAGCATATATTTATATCGAAGGTGATGAAGACGCTGATACTGTTTACATTGTAGATAAAGGGGTTGTCCAGTTAAGCCGTTATAATAAAAATGCACCGATATATAAAAACATATTAAAAGGTGGCGAGTTTTTTGGTGTCACTGCATCCCTTTGCAATAAACCCCGTATGGAATCGGCTATTGCACTTACTGATAGCATTATTACATCATTGACCAGGCAAGAATTTATTAATCTTTTATCAAAGACACCTCAAATTGCTATAAAAGTGTTAAACTACTTTTCGGACGAGCTGCGCGCATATAATGAGATGATGATTGCCTTAAAGGATAAAGAGGTGGAACTGGAAACACCTGAAGAGGCATTGTATAATCACATCAATTATTTTTATAAAAATAACAGTTATGCGTATGCATTGTACTGCTGCAAGCGTTATGGAGAATTATATCCCGGTGGAATGTTTGCCACTGCTGTCAAAAGCATAATGGAGAAGATAAAAGGAAAGGTAAAGGGTTCGATAGTTCCTGTTAATGAACCTCCGTATAAGATATTTATGGATCAGCAGATGATCTTTTGCGAGGATGAACCCGGTAATGAAATGTATATCATCAAAGAAGGCAAGGTTAAGATTATAAAACTTTCAAGTGAAAGTGAAATTATTTTGTCGGTTTTGAAGAAGGGTGATGTATTTGGTGAAATGGCTCTTATTTCGGACAAACTTCGCAATGCGGCAGCCATAAGCTGGGGAAAAACCATTCTGTTACCAATAAAAAAGGAATCGCTGGTAGCTGTTATGAAACAAATGCCCGCCATAACCCAGTTGATATTTAAGGAACTATCGCACAGAATATGGTTTACCTATATACAATTAGAATCGCAATTGTATGATAAACCAATAACACGAATTTACGCATTGCTGGAGAATAAGCTTATAGAAAAAAATGTTTCGCTTAAAAGCAATGAACCGGTGAAACTTAACTTTGGCATTGATGAGCTTTTAAGGATGTTAGGCTACATTTCTTCAAAGATGGAGAAGTCAACCAATATACTTCTTGGTGATTCTAATTTAGAGTTTAACATTGGCGAAATCATTGTTCAAAAGCCAAGTCAACTTTCGGCAAAAGCAAAATATTTTAAATCACGTGACCATATGGCAATAATAGAGAGTGAGGAAGAAAAAAAAGAAATTGAGAAACGACAGGGGATGGAAATAGTTACAGAACCAGCAGTAAATGAAAAAGTTTCCACAATTGAAGAGATGCATGTTACTGCAACGACAATGAATGAAGCAGATACATTTTTACAGTTTGAGGAAAAAACTGATGAAAAATCTGACCACTACAAGAAAGAAGAGTTGCATGTAATTTCTGAAGAAATTGACATTTAATTTTTGCATTGACAATTTGCTTATCCTGTTGTTGTTGTTTTATGGAATTTAATAATGATTGAGGGTATTTTTGGAATCCTTACCTGTACATACTTGTTTTATCATCGATGCTTCACTCAGTAAAGTTATCTCAACTCCTGAAACTATAGATGCAACCATCCATTATGTTTCTCACCCTTATAACGAATTACCTGATATACTGCATTTGCTCATTGCCAATGTCAATAGTTGTTATGCTCTAGTATGTATTATACCTTCAGATTGTTATGAATCTATAGGAACTGTTCTGAACACAATTGATATAAGTGGTAAAAATGTGTACATTAACTATGTATGTGTTGGCAATTTACATCAACGTTTTGATGCAATTGAAGGTTTAATGGCTTTTTATAGCGATAGTATTACCATGGATGAATTTTTATATATTGCACAACGGTCACAATATAACGCTCATCAGCATTTTGAAATAAAGAGTTTAACACGACATTATCTCCATGAACTGGAAGATACTGAAAGAGATTTTGAAGCGCTCATTAATATTGGCAAGGCTCTTTCCATAGAAAAAAATCCGGACAAGCTGTTACGTCTTATTCTCCATTTAAGTAAAACCATAACTGGTGCAGATGCTGGAAGTATTTATATTGTGGAAGAAAAAGAAGGTAACAAATTATTGCGTTTTAAGCATTCACATACATTTTCAAAAGAACTCCCATATGAAGAATTTTCCATGCCTATGGATAAATGCTCTATTGCAGGATATGTTGCTGTTACCCAGCAGGTGTTGAACATCCCGGATGTTTACCAGTTGGGAGTTGATGATCCTGTTTCATTTAATTCATCATTTGATAAAGCTCATGGTTATCGTTCAAAATCAATGCTTGTAGTGCCAATGGTTAATCACATCAATCAGACTATTGGGGTAATTCAATTAATTAATAGTAAGGAAGATTTTAACAATGATTATAAAGGGAATGAAGCATATTCTGTAAAGCTTATAAGCAAGGATGATTTTGAAACAAAGGTTGTACCATTCCAAAAACGGTATGAAAGCTTAATGGAAGCGGTTGCCTCTCAGGCTGCTATTGCAATTGAAAACAACAGGATGATACGCCAGATCCAGAATCAGTTTGAAGAGTTTGTGCGTGCATCGGTTACGGCAATTGAATCACGTGATGTTGCTACATCAGGCCATTCATTCAGAGTTGCTGACATGTGCTTGAAGATTGCAAACGCCATCAATGAAGATCACGATGAGGCTTTTGCATCAGTTACCTTTACCGAAACGCAATTAAAGGAACTTGAATATGCTGCCCTGTTACATGACTTTGGCAAGGTATATATTGATACTGCTATTTTTTTAAAATCACATAAATTATATCCAAAAGATTTAGATAATATAGTGCTTAAGCTGGAGTATCTGTATAGATACCAGCAGTTAAAATATGCAATGACTATCTACCAAAAATTAATAAACGACATGGATTATGAAAAGTGGTCGCATGTTATTCAATCTATTGAATATGAACGCGACATGGTGTTGCAAAAAATACTCAATGCTAAACAAAAGGTTATAGAGCTTAACAATCCTATGGTTAAAGAAATAGATGTGGAAAAAGAGGTGGAATCACTGTATATGATGTTACATTCGCTTGAATGTTATGATATTGAAAATAAGCCAATGGAGATAGTTACTAATGATGATATAAAGAATCTTAAAATTAAACGTGGCAGCTTAAATGAAGATGAGCGGCACGAAATTGAAAGTCATGTTATTCACACCTATAACTTTGTAAGTACGATACCATGGCCTCCCGAGTTTAGTCAAATACCCGAAATAGCCATAAAGCATCATGAAAAGCTGGATGGAACGGGGTACCCCTATGGATTAAAAGGCGATGCAATACCATTGCAGGCACGGATTATGGCACTGGCTGATATCTTTGATGCATTAATTGCTACCGACAGACCATACAAACCACCAATTACCTTTAATCAGGCGTTAAAAATAATTGAGGAAGAAGCCTGTAACAATAAACTTGACAAAGAATTGGTTGCTCTGTTTATAAATAAAAAAATATATGATCAATTTGATAGGGATGCCTACAGGATAAAAGCGCAATAGTTTGCTTTTTAAATTCCAGAGCAAACCTGTACTGGATGCATGTCATGATTCAGTATAACAATGGTGCTCAATGTTATGATGAGGTAAAACCGATAGTCATCCTGAACGCCGAGTCGGGATCTAAAGTTATATATCTGGATTCTGGAACAGGTCCAGAATGACAAAGGTGGTCCGGGCAAGCCCGGAATGGCAATCGTTGATAAATCTATTTTTTATAGAGGAGTGCATATCTATGAGTATGATATCGAAGCAGATAACAATTGTATGTGGCAGTTTAATTATAGTATCAATGACAGTATGCTCATGGGCACAGGATAAAAACAGGGTAACATTTTTGTATACCAACTCCCTTAATGGGATTATCGATGCCTGTCAGTGCGCTGCCGATCCTAAGGGAGGGCTTGTTAAGCGCGGGTATGCTGTTGCCCAATTAAAAACAAAATATCCTGGCGCAGTACTCCTTGAAAGTGGAGATTTCTGTAGTTACTATCCTGACACCATGCTTACAAAATATATTATGAAAGCCTACCGGCATATTGGCTATACGGCTGTGGGGATTGGCGATCAGGAGTTTGCTGCAGGGGTTAACACATTCCATCAGTACATCAATGAGCTGCCGTTTGTGAGTGCCAACCTGTACTATTCTATCGGTGGCAGATGGTTGTCGCCAAAAAAAAATATAACAGTAACTGTCGGTACCATGAAAATAGGTATTACCGCCATTATTGATAACGACGCCTTTAAGTACTACCCCAATGATATTATCACCAAGATTAAGGTTACCGATATAACCGAAGCATTGAAAAAAGAGATTGCCGCCATGGAAAAAATGGATTTTATTGTGCTGCTTTCGCATTGCGGTTTTGAAAAGGATAAAGAGCTGGCAGCGCAGTTTCCCCAGATTGGACTTATTGTTGGTGGACATTCACAAACACTTATAAAAAAGCCTGTAAAGATTGGCAATACGTTTATAGTGCAGGCAGGAGCAAATGGGGCGCGTATTGGCGTGCTTGATGCTGTAATAACTAATAAATATATTGCTTCGTATAAGCATACATTTATCCATCCGCGATATGAAGACCCCGATGATGAAGCAATTGCAAAAATGATCAAGGAATATAATGATGAGATTGGAAAGCAGTTTCCACGATAGTTACTTGAACACATTTTCCTCTGCAGGGAAGGTATGCTCTTTAACTTCTTTGTGATAATTTTGGATTGCCTGTTGTGATATAGTATAGAGATCAGCATATCGTTTAAGAAATTTTGGATTGAAACCCTTATTTAACCCTAAAAGATCATGGATAACCAGCACCTGCCCATCACAGTAGCGTCCTGCCCCTATCCCAATAGTGGGGATAGCAAGTCTTTGGGTTATCTCTTTTGCTAATGGTTCGGGCACCATCTCCAGTACAATGGCAAATGCTCCTGCTTCCTGTAACAGCAGCGCATCCTCCAGTATGGTTTTTCGTTGCTCTTCATCCTTGCCCTGAACGGAGTAACCGCCCAATTTATGAACTGATTGTGGTGTTAAACCAAGATGTCCCATGACGGGGATAGAAGCTTTGACAAGCGCTTCCACTACAGGGACAAAATCCTTGCCGCCTTCAAGCTTAACCGCATTGCTCCCGGTTTCCTTCATGATGCGCCCGCAATTGCGCATGGTATCTGCTATGGAAACGTGATAGCTCATGAAAGGAAGGTCAGTAACAATAAAGCTGCCGGGAGCACCGCGCTTAACCATACTGCTATGGTATATCATCTGGTCAAGCGTCACTGGAATAGTTGTGTCGTATCCGGCAACAACATTGCCCAGTGAATCGCCAACCAGTATTGTATCGATATCAGTTTCGTTTACAATACGTGCAAATGCATAATCGTAACAGGTTATCATGGTAATTGGTTGCCCGGCTTGTTTCATCTTTGCAAAGTCTTTGATGTTTTTTATTGATGACATGCTACAACCTCGCTTAAAAGTTTATGTGAAACAGGATCAATGATGTTCATATTTATTTCTGATAAAAGCTGCCACACAAACGGACGCGAATATATCTGTGGATGAGGAAGTGTTAAATGTTTGGTAGTGCATACAACATTGCCAAAGAGCAGCAGATCACAGTCGATGATGCGGGGCCCTTTTGCCACAGTACGTACCCTGCCAAGCTTATCTTCTATATCCAGCAAATGGTGTAATACATTTTCAGCTTTAAGCCCTGTAACTATCTCAACAACGCAGTTTAAAAAGTCTGGCTGCTCGGTAAATTCAAGGGGCTTTGTTTCAATAATGCTGCTTTGCTTCACTATCGTTGTATCCTCAACTGTTGATAACAATGAAAGTGCCTGGTGTATGTTTGCAAGCCTGTCATCTATGTTGCTTCCCAATACTATATAAGCGATAGTTTCCATTATAGGTTTTCCCTGTAATCACTACCTGTTAATTCTATAATAGTACACATCTCCTTAATGCGGGAAAGAACCCTGCCTTCTGCGATATCAGCCAGCGCCCGGTATGGATCAACATTTGAAGTGAATAGTGTAAATTTTTCTGCTTCATAGCGGGCATCAACCAGATTATACAATGTTTCCTGCTCCCATGCCGAATCACGCTGAACACCAAAATCATCAACCACAAGTATATCAGCATTTTGAAGTTCATATTCGATTTCCTGGGCTGTCCCATAGGTGGCAGAGCCC